>JBEGLG010000109.1:0-13147 GCA_041183645.1 Actinomycetota bacterium
GCTCGACCAGGAGGCGCGACTCCTCGTCGACCTCGCCGACGCAGAAGGTCGCATTCGTGTCACCATGCACGCCGCCGATGAAGGCGGTGATGTCGATATTGCAGATGTCGCCGTCGATCAACTCCGTGGAGTCGGGGATGCCGTGGCAGATGACCTCGTTCAGCGAGCTGCACAGCGACTTGGGGAAACCGCGGTAGCCCAGGGTCGAGGGGTAGGCGCCATGATCGCAGAGGTACTCGTGACCGATGCGGTCGAGTTCATCGGTGGTCACGCCGGGAACGCAATGGCGCCCCACCTCGGCCAGTGCGTTCGCCGCGATACGGCCCGCAATGCGCATGGCCTCGATGGTCGCGGGGTCCTTGACCTCAGTGCCGGTGTACGGAGTCGGCGCCGGCTTGTCGACGTACTCGGGCCGCGCGATCGAGGCCGGCACCGGTCGGCGTGCGGACACGCGTCCGGGCACCAGGGGGCGGGTCGTGGCGACGGACATGCGGGTGAGTCTAGGTTGTCCTCATGGACGCGTCGACATGACGCATCGTCACCGCGGAAGGGTTGAGATGAGCTGGTACTACTGCCTCGAGCATCAGAAGGTTGAGCCGGAGGACGGCTGCCCCAATGCCGAGCGCATGGGTCCGTACGAGTCGGAGGCTGCGGCTTCCCACGCCATGGAGCTCGCGCACCAGCGCAATGAGGCCTGGGACTCCGAGGACGACTGACACGCGTTGAACACAGGAAGGCCCGCACCGTTCGGTGCGGGCCTTCTGCTTGTAGGGGGGTACGGCACCTCACATACGAAGGGCCCGCACCTTTCGGTGCGAGCCCTTCGTAGTGAAGAAAATGACTACTTCTTCTTGGCTGCTGCCTTGCGCGGGGCTGCCTTCTTGGCTGCCTTGCGGGGTGCTGCCTTCTTTGCTGCTGCCTTGCGCGGGGCTGCCTTGCGGACTGCCTTCTTGGCGGTCTTCTTTGCTGCCTTGCGCGGAGCTGCCTTCTTGGCGGTCTTCTTTGCTGCCTTGCGCGGGGCTGCCTTCTTGACTGCCTTCTTGGCTGCGGTCTTGCGGACTGCCTTCTTGGCGGTCTTCTTGACTGCTGCCTTCTTCACAGTGCGCTTGACTGCCTTCTTGGCGGTCTTCTTCGCTGCTGCCTTCTTCACCGTGCGCTTGACTGCCTTCTTGGCTGCCTTGCGGGGTGCTGCCTTCTTTGCAGCCTTCTTGGCCACTGCACGCTTTGCAGGAGCCTTCTTTGCTGCCTTCTTTGCAACCGCCACGTTATGCCTCCCGTGTCGATGAGAACTGCGCTGTTGCAGCACTCTTCAGATGAAACTCTGACAGAGAATGCCAGAAAATGCGCGCATATTCATGTCGGTGTGTCATTTCGTGTCGCGTGCGTGGTAACAGCCCGGCCCGAAATGCATCTCGAATCGACATTCACTGCGCATCCTGCTGTCCGATTCGCACGTGTATCGACGCGCATATCCGTGCGCGTCAGCCCCATTAATGAGTCCGATTCGCGCGTTCCGCTTCGTCTGGCAGGATGTCGCCATGACTGAAGAGAGCAAGCCGGCAGCCGTTGATCCCCGCGTTCTTCCCGATGTCGCGCAGCTGCGCATCGGTGTCCTGGGAGGTACCGGCGAGCAGGGGCGCGGTCTTGCACGCCGTCTGGCGATGGCCGGGCATCAGGTGTCGATCGGCTCGCGCGACGCAGCGCGGGCGCAGGGCATCGCCGATGAGATCGGCCATGGCGTCACCGGCGCAACCAACGAGGACTGCGCACTTGGCAGTGATGTCGTGATCGTGGCTGTCCCCTGGGATGGCCATGCAGCGCTGCTGGCATCGCTCGCATCTGCTCTTGAAGGCCGAATCGTCATCGACTGCGTCAATCCGCTGGGCTTCGACAAGCAGGGTGCTTTCGCGCTCGACGTGACCGAGGGCTCAGCAGCCCAGCAGGCTGCAGCCCTTCTGCCGGGCTCCCGCGTGACCGGCGCCTTCCATCACATCTCCGCAGTCCTGTTGCTCGATGAGTCGGTCGACTCACTCGACACTGACGTGCTGGTACTCGGCGATGACCGCGAGGCGACCGACATCACCCAGGCGCTGGCCAACCGAATTCCGGGCATTCGCGGCATCTACGCCGGCCGGCTCCGCAACTGCGGCCAGGTCGAGGCGATGACCGCGAACCTGATCTCGATGAATCGTCGTTACAAGTCGCACGCCGGCGTGCGGGTGACCGACGTCTAGACGCGATTACGCGTAGGCGTGCTCGGGTGCGGGGTACGCACCCGACACGACCTCGGCAGCCCACTGCTGGACTCCGTCGCTCATGATCGAGCGAAGATCGGCGTACTTCTTGACGAAGCGCGGCAGGGGGCCGGCCGACATGCCGAGGAGGTCCTGCCAGACGATCACCTGTGCGTCAGTATCCGGACCTGCGCCGATGCCGATGGTCGGGATCGAGAGCATCTCGGTGACACGCGCCGCGAGATCGGCAGGTACGGCCTCGAGTACCAGTGCGGCCGCACCGCACGCCTCCATCGCCTTCGCATCCCTCATCAGGATCTCGCCGCTCTCACCGCGACCTTGTACGCGATAGCCGCCCAGGAGGTTCACCGACTGCGGGGTCAGCCCGAGATGGCCGATGACGGGGACTCCGGCGTTCGCCAGGGTCTCGATCTGGGGGAGCATGGCCTGCCCGCCTTCGAGCTTGACGGCATGGGCGCCGCCGTCCTTCATGAATGCCGCGGCTGTCTCGAGTGCTTGGGCGGGGGAGGCCTGGTAGCTGCCGAACGGCAGATCGGCGATCACCATGGCTCGGCTCGAACCACGCACGACGGCCTTCACGAGGGGGAGAAGGTCATCGACACTCACAGGAAGAGTGGAGTCGTACCCGTAGACGACCATGGCAGCCGAATCGCCCACGAGAAGTGCCGGGATGCCTGCTTCGTCGAAGATGCCGGCACTCATGGCGTCGTAGGCGGTGATCATCGGCCACTTGAGGCCTTCATCGGTGGCATGGGCCAGATCGCGCATCGTGATGCGGCGGCCATTCGCGCTGCCATACAGGGCAGGCATGAACTCGTTCATCGTGCTCCCATCTCGAGGCTCCCTGATGGAGTCCCCGGACATGCACATCATGGCATGCCCGACGGCCATTCGCCTATCCGATACCGTCGAGTCACGCGATCGAGGCACGGAATGGAGTTCGAGTGGATAACTCGTGGATGACCTCAGGTCAGGGCCACCCCAAGCGATGGGCGATCCTGGCTGTCCTGGTCGTCAGCCTGCTTGTCGTGGTGCTCGACAACACCGTGCTCAACATCGCCCTTCCCACTATCCAGCGGGATCTCGCGGCGACCCAGGGCGCCCTGGTCTGGGCCATCGACTCGTACATCCTGGTCTTCGCCTCGCTGCTGTTCACCTGGGGAGTCCTGGGCGATCGCATCGGGCGCAAGAAGGTCCTGATCATCGGTCTCGTCGTGTTCGGGGTCGCCTCCGCGGTGTGCGCCTTCTCCGTCAATGTCGGCATGCTCATCGGCTTCCGTGCGGTGATGGGCATCGGCGGAGCCGCAGTGCTCCCCACCACCTTGGCGATCATCACTGTGGTGTTCCCCCCGCATGAGCGCGGCAAGGCGATCGGCGCCTGGGCGGGTGCAGTCGGCGCTGCGGTCGCCCTCGGGCCGGTGCTCGGCGGCGTGCTGCTGCAGCATCCGCAGTGGTCGAACTGGCTCACCGGGAATGACTGGGGCTCGGTCTTCCTCATCAACGTCCCGATCGTGCTGATCGGGGTTATCGCGATCATCCGCGTGGTACCCGAGACGAAGAACCCGAATGCGCGCAAGCTCGACCTCATGGGCCTGGTGATGTCGGTGGCCGGCCTCGTCGCGCTCATCTACGGCATCATCAATGCATCGTCGACCCGCGACTGGCTCTCCCTCGAGGTGGTCATCCCAGTGATCATCGGTGTCGCGATCATCAGTCTCTTCCTCTGGCTCGAAGCGCGAAGCGATCATGCGAGCTTCGACGTTTCGCTGTTCCGCAATCGCGGTTACGCCATCAGCCTGGCCGCTGCCACCCTGGCCTTCTTCGCCCTGTCGGGAATCACGTTCACGCTGCCGTTCTACCTGCAGATCCTGCGCGGGTACTCCGTTCTCACGGCCGGGCTCTGCTTCCTGCCTTTCGCCATCGGCCAGCTGATTGCCGCCCCTCGCAGTGCGCAGACGGTGCAGCGGTTCGGCTACCGCATCGTGATGACCGTGGGGCTCTGCCTCGTGGCAGTCTCGCTGATCGGCATGCTCACTCTGCGCATGGGAACCCCGCTGTGGCTCCTACTTCTCATCTTCTTCATCTTCGGCCTCGGCATGGGCAACGTGATCGCTCCCGCCTCGACCGTGATGCAGAACGTTCTCCCGCTCGCTCGCGCAGGTGCCGGCTCGGCCGTCCAGAACACCGTGCGGCAGGTGGGCGGTGCGCTCGGCATTGCCATCATCGGCACGGTGCTCGCGAACTCGTATGCGCATCGACTGGAGCCGGTGCTGGCAGGCTCACCCCTGCCGGCGCCTGCGCAGGAGGCTGCCTCCGAATCCGTGGTGGCCACGGTCGGTGTGCTCCACGGCGCGGTCGAGCAGGGCATGCCGACTGAGACTGCCTCGACCCTGCAGTCCGGAGCGTTCGACGCCTTCCTCGGCGCCTCGCACGTCACGATGATCATCTCGCTGGCGATCGTGGTGATCGCGGCGCTCCTGGTGGCCTTCCTGCTGCCGGTGATCCACGCCCCGCAGCTCGGCGACATGCCGCCGACGCATGCGAATCCCGGCAGTGCCGACGATCTTGTGCGAGAGGAAGCCGCTGAGTATTCGCAGCAGCTCGCCGAGGAACTGCCGGGCGACTCGCCCCGCTAGGAGCGCTCGCGCCAGCGATTGGTGATCGGAAGTCGTCGATCGCGGCCGAAAGCGCGGAGGCTGATCTTGGTGCCCGGCGGGTACTGACGACGCTTGTACTCGGCCAGGTCGGTCAGGCGGAGTATCCGCTCGACGAGCTCCGGGGCGAAGCCGGAAGAAATCAACGCCTGCGCACTGTGATCGCCGTCGACGTAACGGGCCAGCAGTGCATCGAGCACCTCGTAGTCGGGAAGCGAGTCGGTGTCGAGCTGGCCGGGGCGAAGTTCCGCGCTCGGCGGCTTCTCGATGCTGTTCGGCGGGATCGGCGCGGTCTCGCCGCGCTGCTCGGCCTCGGCGTTGCGCCAGCGCGAGAGAGCCCAGACCATGGTCTTGGGAACATCCTTGATCGGCGCGAATCCGCCGACTGCATCGCCGTAGATCGTGGAATAGCCGACGGAGAGCTCGCTCTTATTGCCTGTGGCGAGTACGAGATGCCCCTCGGCATTCGACAGTGCCATCAGCGTGGTGCCCCGCACCCGAGCCTGCAGATTCTCCTCGGCCAAGCCGCTGAGATCCATGGAGGACAGGTACGCCGTGACCATCGGCGCGATCGGCACTGTGCGAATGCTCGCGCCGGTGCGAGCGGCGAGATCGTAGGCATCGTCGACCGAGTGTCCGGAGGAGTACTCGCTGGGCATCGCGACACCGAATACTCGATCAGCGCCAAGTGCGTCGCAGGCGATCGCGGTGACGAGCGCGGAGTCGATGCCGCCGGACATCCCGAGCAGGACACTTCGGAAGCCGTTCTTCTCGACGTAGTCGCGCAAGCCGACGACGAGCGCACCGTAGACCTCCGCGAGATCATCAAGATGCGGCGCGATGGTGTCGACGGTCATGCCGAGCTGCGGACGAGGCTCACCATCGATGACCAGGTAAGTCTCCGGAGGCTCGGAGGCGGCGATCTCGACATCGGCCACGAGCAGGGACTCGGTGAACTGACCGGCGCGCGCGACGAGCGAGCCATCGGAGCGAACGATCATCGAGTCACCGTCGAAGACCAGCTCATCTTGTCCGCCGACCAGGTTGGCGTAGGCAATGACCGCACCGGACTCGAGTGCCCGAGCGCTGCAGAGCTCGAGTCGGACGTCGTCCTTATCTCGCTCATACGGCGAGGCGTTCAGGACGAGGAGCAGCCCTGCCTCGGCGGTGCGAGCCCAGGTGACAGGCCCGCCCTGCTGCCAGAGGTCCTCGCAGATCGCGACGCTCATGGTGGCGCCGGCAAAGCGAAGAAGAAGCGGTGACTCGCCGGCGACGAAGTAGCGGTTCTCGTCGAAGACTCCGTAGTTCGGCAGATGATGCTTGACGTAACGGCCGATCACCTGACCGCGATGGAGCACGGCAGCGGCATTCACCGGTGCTCGGCGCGGCCGACCGGCAATGCCGAGGTCGGACTCGTCGAGGTGATCGAGATAGCCGACGACACAGATGAGGTGGCCGAGGCCGTCAGACTCAAGATCGCGTGCCAGTTCATGCAGGCAGGCGACGGAGGCTTCCTGGAACGACGGCCTGAGTGCGAGGTCCTCGACGGGGTAGCCCGTGAGGGTCATCTCCGGGAAGAGCACCAGATCTGCGCCGCGATCGTCGGCGAGTCGGGCCTGGCTGCGCACGAGTGCCGCATTCCCGGCCAGGTCGCCCACGACGGTGTTCGCCTGGGCGAGCGCGAGGCGGATCTGGGGCACCTCACGAGCGTACCGCTCGCTGAATTAACCCATTCGTAACACGTGAAGGAGGACACTGGAGGCATGGACAAGCAGGCCGAATTCGTACTCCGCACTATCGAAGAGCGTGACATCCGTTTCGTGCGGCTGTGGTTCACCGATGTCCTCGGGACCTTGAAGTCGGTGGCCATCGCGCCGGCCGAGCTCGAGGGCGCATTCGCCGAGGGCATCGGCTTCGATGGGTCTGCCATCGAGGGCTTCGCCCGTGTCTACGAGTCCGACATGCTCGTCAAGCCCGACCCCGCCACGTTCTCGCTGCTGCCGTGGCGCAGCGAAGGGCCCGGAGTCGCGCGCATGTTCTGCGACATCCTCATGCCCGATGGAGCTCCGAGCTACGCCGATCCGCGATACGTGCTCAAGCGCACGCTGGCCAAGGCCGCCGACCTCGGATTCACCTTCTACACGCATCCCGAGGTGGAGTTCTATCTCTTCAAGGATGCGCCTCGGCCCGGCGTCGCACCCGAGCCCATCGACCGCTACGGCTACTTCGACAATGCGCCGAACGGAGTCGCCCACGACTTCCGTCGTCAGGCCATCACGATGCTCGAGGCCATGGGCATCTCCGTCGAGTACAGCCATCACGAGGGCGGCCCCGGTCAGCAGGAAATCGACCTGCGCTACGCCGATGCGCTCACGACTGCCGACAACCTGATGGCGTTCCGACTGGTCGTCCAGGAAGTCGCGCTCGAGCAGGGGCTCTACGCATCGTTCATGCCCAAGCCCTTCACCGATCATCCGGGCTCGGGAATGCACACTCACCTGTCGCTCTTCGAGGGTGATCGCAACGCTTTCTTCGAGCCGGGCGCGCCGTATCAGCTCTCCAAGGTCGCACGCTCGTTCATCGCGGGCCTGATCGTGCACGCGCCGGAGATCACGGCAGTGACCAACCAGTGGGTGAACTCCTACAAGCGCCTGACGGGCGGAGCCGAGGCGCCGGCCTGGATCTGCTGGGGTCACAACAACCGCTCGGCACTTATTCGCGTGCCGATGTACAAGCCGTCGAAGGGCAACAGCACGCGCATTGAGTTCCGCTCACTCGACAGCGCCTGCAATCCGTACCTCGCCTTCGCCGTGCTGCTGGCGGCCGGCCTCAAGGGCATCGAGGAGGGCTACGAGCTTCCGGCCGGTGCCGAGGACGACGTGTGGTCGCTCACCGAGTCCGAGCGCCGCGCGATCGGGCTCAAGCCGCTGCCGCTGAGCCTGAACCAGGCCATCCAGGCCATGGAGCGTTCCGAGCTGGTGGCCGAGACACTGGGCGAGCACGTCTTCGACTTCTTCCTGCGCAATAAGCGCGCCGAGTGGGAGGAATACCGGCGTCAGGTGACCTCATGGGAGCTTGACCGCTACCTTCCTACTCTGTGAGCGCAGATACTCCTCGCCCGGTAGTCCTGGCGATCCGCAATGACCTCACTGATCCGCCGCTGCTCGTCGGCGACTGGCTCGGCGAGGTGGGTGTCGACATTCGCGTGATCTGCGCCGATGCGGGGGAGAAAGTCCCCGCGACCGTGCCCGCGGGCATCGACGGAGTCATCCCGATGGGCGGCGGGATGGGTGCCCATGACGATGACGTCGCTCCCTGGCTGCCTGATGAGCGCGCCCTCCTGCGCGATGCGGTCACGCGCGGAGTTCCGGTCTTCGGCATCTGCCTCGGTGGCCAGCTCCTCGCTGCCGCGAATGACGGCGTCATCGAGCTCGGCGAGACCACCGAGATCGGACTCAGCTACATCGAGCGCACGCCCGAGGGCGAGGCGGATCCGGTGATCGGCGCGATTGGCGCCGGTGCGCGCATTCCCGCGGCGCAGTGGCATCAAGATCACGTGGCCGTCCTGCCGTCGGGCGCAACGCTCCTGCTGACCAATGACGCATGTCGCGTGCAGGGCTATCGCATCGGCCCGAATGCCTATGGCTTCCAGTTGCATCCTGAACTCGACGGTGACCTCTTCAACTGGTGGGTGCCGCTCAGCGACGGCGACAAGGCCCTCGAGCGTGCGGGCATTGATGTCGAGGTCGCCGGTCGCGAGGTGGCCGCAGCCTCCGATGATCTCGTCGCCGCCTGGCGTCCGATGGCCCATGCCTGGGCTGATCTCGTCCACGCGCACTTCCGCTCGCGCACTGCATAGGGGCACTCACGCCGTAGGCTCTCAGGGTGAGAGTCCAGCGGGCGGTGAGTCATGACCGCTGAGTGGTCCGTCGGCCAGCTCGCTCGAGCCGGACTCTCCGAGCTCGACCTCGCCCGACGTCTCCTGGCCGGCCCTTCCGTCGAGACTCTCATCGCTGCCGGAGGCGATCACGACCTCCTCGCGGATCTCGCGCACGCCGCCGATCCCGATCAGGCGCTAATCCTGCTCTCGCGCTTCCTCGAGGCCTGCACGCCGCAGTTGCATGCACGAGTCATCGCGACGATCACGGCCGAGCCCGATGTGTGCCGTCGACTTATCGACGTCCTGGGCATGTCCGAGGCACTCGGCGAATTCCTGGTGCGGCATCCCGAGCAGTGGCAGGTGCTCGCTGACGGTGAGCTGCTTGCCCAGGCCCCGGGAGCGAAGGCCGTGCGCGAGTACCTCCTGCGGGCGGTCGGGGCAGACCCGGCGCTTCCGGATCCCGTGGCGGTATCCGATGACCTTGCCGCGCTCGATGCCCTGCGCATCGCGTATCGCGAGCAGTTGCTCGCCATTGCCGCACGCGATCTCGCGGGGCTCGCGCCGATGGGTGTCGTGGCCAGCTGGCTCTCCGACCTCGCCGATGGCGTGCTCGAGGCCGGACTTGCGATCGCGCGCGCCGGACTCCCGGAGAAGGCGGTGCCCTGTCGCATCGCCGTGATCGGCATGGGCAAGTGCGGTGGCCGCGAGCTGAACTACGTGAGCGACGTCGACGTCATCTTCGTGACCGAGCCGTGGACGAACTCGGAGGAGGAGGGTGCCCTGCGCACCGCCACCCTGCTTGCGACCGGACTGATGCGCGCCTGCAATCAGACGACATCCGAGGGCACGATCTGGGAGGTCGACCCGAATCTGCGCCCCGAGGGAAAGCAGGGCGCACTGGTGCGCACCCTGCGCTCGCATGTCGGCTACTACGAGCGATGGGCCAAGACCTGGGAGTTCCAGGCTCTCCTGAAGGCGCGGTACTGCGCAGGTGACCGCGAACTCGGCGAACGTTATGTCGATGCCATCGCTCCTTTCGTCTGGAGTGCAGCCGATCACGCGGGCTTTGTCGAGGATGTGCAGGCCATGCGTCGTCGCGTCGAGCAGCACATCCCGGCGCGCATTGCCGAACGCGAGCTCAAGCTCGGGCCGGGTGGACTTCGCGATGTCGAATTCTCGGTGCAGCTGCTTCAGTTGGTGCACGGTCGCAGTGACGTCATGCTGCGCAGCTCGACCACTCTCGTCGCATTGGAGGCCCTGGCAACCTGGGGCTACGTCGGTCGCGATGATGCCGGGGCACTCTCCGACGCCTACGAATTCCTGCGCACCCTCGAGCACCGCATCCAGCTGCATCGCCTACGGCGCACGCACACCATGCCCGACGACGAGCAGGATCTACGGCGCCTCGGTCGCTCGATGGGCTTTCGCAGCGAGCCGGTCACCGAGCTCGTCGCTGCATGGCGGCGTCACGCCCGCGAGGTGCGACGCATTCACGAGAAGCTCTTCTACCGGCCGCTCCTGGCCGCGGTGGCGCGTCTCGATGCGGGGGAGGCACGGCTTACTCCTCAGGCTGCTGAGCAGAGACTTCAGGCACTGGGCTATCTCGACCCGGTGGGAGCACTGCGCCATCTCGAGGCGCTGACTGCGGGCGTGAGTCGTCGTGCGGCAATCCAGCGCACCCTGCTTCCCGTGATGCTCGGCTGGTTCGCCGATGCCCCTGATCCGGACTCGGGGCTTCTCGGATTCCGTCGCGTGAGCGATGCCCTGGGATCCACGCATTGGTACCTCCGACTCCTGCGCGACGAATCGGCAGCGGCAGAGCGCATGGCACGCATCCTGGCGAGCAGTCGCTATGCCACCGATCTCCTGCTCCGTGCACCCGAGTCAGTCTCCCTGCTCGCCGATGATTCCGATCTGCTGCCGCGCTCCAAGGCAGCCCTCGATGCCGAGGCCCTCGCGGCAGCCGAGCGGCATGAGGACATCGACAACTCCGTGGCGGCCGTGCGCTCCCTGCGTCGGCGTGAGCTCTTCCGCGTGGCCGCGGCCGATCTCCTCGGCGGCTCGGATCCACTTGTCGTCGACATCTCCGGACCGGCACTCACCGACATCGCCTCGGCAACTGTCGAGGGCGCACTGCGCTCGGTGATTCGCCATCTCGAGGCCGAGTGGGGGCGAGCGCTGCCGATGCGCTTCACCGTCATCGGGATGGGTCGGTTCGGCGGTCTCGAGCTCGGCTTCGGCAGCGATGCGGATGTCATGTTCGTCTACGAGCCGCTCGAGGACGCTGACGAGAACGAGGCCAACCAGGCCGCCTTCCAGGTGGCGAACGAACTGCGCACGCGCTTGATGGCGCCGAGCAGTGACCCACCGCTCGACATCGATGCCGGACTCCGCCCCGAGGGCAAGAATGGCCCGCTCGTGCGATCTCTGGCTTCGTATGCGGCGTACTACGACCGATGGTCATCGGCGTGGGAGGCGCAGGCGCTTCTGCGCGCCTATGTCGCGGCGGGCGATGCCGAGCTGGGCTCCCGATTCATCGAGCTGATCGATCCGCTCCGGTATCCGCAGGGCGGCCTGCCGGAGGCCGATGTGCGCGAGATGAGGCGACTGAAGGCGCGCATGGAATCCGAGAGGCTCCCGCGCGGTGCCGATTCGACCCTGCACACCAAGCTGGGCCGAGGTGGCCTAAGCGATGTCGAATGGGCCGTGCAGCTGCTGCAGATGCAGCATGGCGATGAGCATCCACGCCTGCGCACGACTCATACGCTTCGAGCACTGGATGCCCTCGAGGAGCTCGAGCTGATCGCTCGGCGTGACGCGGCCGAACTGCGCAGCGCCTGGCTCTTCGCCACGGCCGTACGCAATGCGGTGATGCTGGTGCGCGGCATGCCGTCCGACATGCTCAGCACTGATGTGAAGGAATTGGCAGGGGTGGGGTACGTCATCGGCTACCCGCCCGGGGATTCCGGTCGCATCCTCGAGGACTACCGACGCATCACGCGACGCGCGCGTGCAGTGGTCGACCGAGTGTTCTACGGAGTAGTCGACGAGGGCTGAGGTGCCGGCCAGACGGAATCGAGGGCTCCCGACGATGGATTGCCCAGGAACTGGAAGCTATCGCGCTTATACGGCTTGAGGAATCTGTCGCAGCCCTCAGCGATGGTCGGATCGAGCTTGCGGCAGTTGGGCGAACCGTCCTTCGCATGCCGGAAGTAGAAGCCGGCGGTCCACCAGTTGTTCATGTCGAGCACCATTGCCTCGCGCACGCCAGCACTGACGAGGGTGTCGGCCAGACCCTTCGCCGACAGGTACGGAGAGCCGATGTAGACGATGCTTCCGTCATCGCGCTGGCCGACCGCTGCACGCCAGGCCAGGCTCTCCTTGTCGGTCGTGGCACCCCACACCACGTTGTCGCTCGAGCTGCTGACCTTCGATTCGCCCTTGTCGACGATGAGATTGAGGTTCTGGCGCACGGCCAGCATGTCGGGGTTCAGCTCGGGGAAGTCGCGCCCCCACTTGCCGATCTTGATGCTGCCATCGCGATAGAACACCGTGGTGCCCTTGCCCTTGACCAGAGGTGCCACGACGTCGCCGTCGTAGGCGTAGCCGCCCATGGTGTCCTCGAGACGGAAGGCTCCATTGAAGTTCGCGAGCACGAAGGGCCACAGCGACTTCGGCAGCGCGCCATCGTAGGGATTCGGGCCGCCGGCAGGCTCCTCGTAACCGGGGACGAACATCGCCTTCGTCAGCATGGTGTCGATCCACATCACCGACGCGTAGTACGACGAATGCTCGGCATCGGCCCGGACGCGCGTCACGTAGACGGCGGGGATGCCGTCGACCCTTGACGCGACGGGCTGCCATTGGCCCTCGAGTGGCTCGGGGTGGGTGACGGGGGAGACCAGCGCGGGCGGCGGCTCGAGATGCGGGCGCTGCGCAGGAGCGCTCGGTGCGGTGCTCGCGGAGCCGGCTGAGGGTGCTGCGCTGGAGGAGGGCGCTGCACTCGAACCGAGATCGGCGTTGTCGCTGTCGGCGGAGTCCTCCTTCGAGAGATCTGCCGAAATCGTCGGATCGCCGCCCACCTTCGGCTTGTCGACGTATCGGTAGTACAGGTTCTCGAGCTGGGCGACGACCGGACCCATGTGGTTGTCTCGCATCCAGGTGGCGACGATGACGCTTGTCGGCTCGCCGTTCGACGACGACCACGTGCGCTGGAAGGTCCAGCCGGACCAGAAGGCAGCGGACCACAGCACGGCGCCGATGACCACGAACACGATCGTGCGGGTAGGTCCGTGCGCGGACGGAGGCTCGGCAGCACTCGACGTGCCGACGAGGGGTATCGGCGCAGTGCTCTCGAT
>JBEGLG010000110.1:0-8904 GCA_041183645.1 Actinomycetota bacterium
TCTGGGTCGATCGGTAGTTCTGCTCGAGCATGATCGTGCGCGCACTCGGATAGTCGCGCTCGAACTCCTCGATATTGCGAATCGTCGCGCCACGGAAGGCATAGATCGACTGATCGGCATCGCCCACGACGCACAGCTGGCCAGCCGGAAGCGACGGCGTATCGACACCGACGAGCTCCTTCACGAGCACGTACTGCGCATGGTTCGTGTCCTGGTACTCGTCGACCATGATGTGCCGGAAGCGACGGCGATAGTGCTCGGCGACATCAGGGAACAGCTGCAGCAGGGCAACCGTGCTCGAGATGAGATCATCGAAGTCGAAGGCATTCGCGCGCTGCAGGCGGCGCTGATACTCGCCATAGGCCTCGGCGAGGGTCTGTTCCATCTGATTCGTGGTGCGAGTCGAGTACGTCTCGTAGTCGATGAGCTCATTCTTCAGGTTCGAGACCTGAGCCAGGAAGCTGCGCGGGGCGAACCGCTTCGGATCGAGATCGAGATCGCGGATCACCATGGTCATCAGCCGCAGGGAGTCCTGCTGGTCGTAGATAGTGAACGAGCTCGAGATGCCCAGGCGAGCTGACTCGGCACGAAGGATGCGCACGCAGGCACTGTGAAAGGTCGAGACCCACATCGCCTTGGCGCGCGGGCCCACGAGCTCGGCCACGCGCTCCTTCATCTCCCCTGCGGCCTTGTTCGTGAAGGTGATCGCCAGGATCTCGCCAGGCTGCGCATCGCCCGTGGCCAGCAGGTGGGCAACTCGACGCGTGAGCACGCGGGTCTTGCCGGAGCCGGCGCCCGCCACGATCAGCAGCGGAGCACCGCGATGCTCGACGGCAGCGCGCTGGGAGTCGTTGAGATCGTCAACGAGCGAAGAAGTCACCTCAGCATCGTAGGCAACGGGCCTGACAGGTCTACCTGACGTACCCGATCACGTCGACGATCACCTTGGCAGCAGCCGTGGCCGAGATGGTGATCTCGCCATCGACGCTGGTCTGGGCCAGCACGATCTCCGAGCGCACGATGTTGGGGACGATAGGTGCCGATCGCGTGCTGGGCGCCGTGCCGTTGGCCGGATATGCGACGACCTTGCCGTCGACCGTGCCCTTCTTCGTCGTGATCTTCAGGAGAACCGCCCTGAGCTTCTTCTTGCCCGGCAGTCCATGATCACCCGCGAGCTTGACGGTCTGCGCCTGCCCGACGTCGAACTTCCCCTGAAGCACTTCGAACGGAGCGACACCTACGGCCTTCGGCGGAATGGTGGCCGCCGAGTAGCCGAGCAGCTCGACCTTGACGTCGACCGCACTCTCCTTCGAGGTGGTGAAGGTGAGCTTGCCGCCGCCGACGGGCACGAGCATGACCGACGACTTCACCTTCTCCTTCGGGAAGCTGAACTTGGCCACCGGACCAGAGGCGACATTCGTCGTCTTGCCCGAACGGCTCATCAGCAGCGAACCCTTGACCGTGGAGTTGCGGGTCGTGAGCACGACCAGGGCGGACGTCGCTTCCGGAGGAAGCCCCGCGAGGTCGACCGTGCGTGCCTCCCCAGGCTGCAACGGACCTCCCGAGGCCACCGAGTCGTAAGCGACGTCCGACCCGATCGCGTTGAAGGACTCCTGCGCATCAGTCGGCTGCGACTGCGTGGCACCGGGTGCCGGGTCAGTCACGGTCGGCGGTGCTGCCGGAGAGCTGCCGGAGCCCGTGAGCACCGGCTTATTGGAGCCATCGCCGGGGCCGGCCTTGTAATAGCCGCGTACCTCGACGACGAGATCAGTGGCGCCCAGGCTGGTAGCCAGAGCGATCGTGCCGTCGTTGGCGACCGGCACGACTGCATCGCCCTGCGCGTCGCCATTCATCGGCACCTTGAGTGCGACGTTGCTGGAGTTCTGGCCCGGCGACCACACCCGCACATCGGCATTCGCATTCGAGCCAAGTGCGGTGATGTGAACCGCCACAGCGCCGACTCCATCGGTAGGCACGCCGTTCTGGCCGAGCACCTTCGGGAAGAGTCGATGACTGTCGCCAGACCAGCGATCCTGCTGCAGACGGCAGCGCTTCTGGACGCCCACCTGATTGCGCGTATCGAGTGCGATGAACGGAGTCACGCCGATGAGATCACCCTTGGCGGAAACATCCGGAGTCGTCGCACCGGAAGAGTGACGTGCGCAGAAGCCGCCATCGAAGGCGACGCCCGACCAGAAGGATGAGCGACCGCTCGCACCGTCCCAGGTCAACGAGATATGAATGTGATTGCGATGGCAGATCGTGTCGTTGCCGGACTCGGTCTTGGAGAAGCAGCCCTTGAGCTCGGTCCAGCCGCGACTGATGTCGTACCCGCGCCAGATGCGATCGTTCCATCCGATGTACATGACGCCCAGGCGCATCGCATTGCCGTACTCGACCCCGTACTGATCGGGACCAAGAAGCCAGTTGAGGAATGTCTCGGCGTTCGCGCGCTGCTGCGCATCGCGCACGGAGGTCATCCAGTCGAGTGCGCGACCTTCCTTGTGCTCGCTCTGCCCGCCGATATCGCAGGCACGCGGAATCCACACTGTCTGGTCCTGGCCGTAGGTGGCCTTGATGAGATCGGCAAGATGCTGAGTGCCGGGCTTGGCCTGCGGATCGCAGACAAGCTGGCCTTCGTATTCGGGCTTGGTGTCGTAGGAGCCCTGGGGCTGCGCGGCGGCCAGGCCGGGCAATGCCGCGGCAGGCAGGCCCTCGCCCGGTACGGGTGCTCCGGCCAGCACACCCGTCCACTTGCTCGGTGACCAGTTGCCCGAGTTTCCGGCCGTGGCACCGGGGGCCAGGGCCAAGGTGCCCGCGATGAACCCGACCACGAGTGCGCCGACCAGCGCCGGGCGCCGAGAGGCGCGCGCGCGGAGGCGGGGAAGGAGGGCAGACTGACGCCCTCGGTGGCGGGGAAGCACCCTCATACTCTGTCACGGAAGTTACGGAAGTTACGACTGGGGACAAGAACCTCACACGTGTAATTCGTCGCGGTAGGCTCCGACAGGCCCGATTCCCGCAGGAAACTGCCCTTTCGTGAGGAAATTCCCCCATGTCCGACACGCCGACACCCGCCGTCCTCGTGGTCACCGCCCACCCCGATGACGTCGATTTCGGCGCCGCCGGCACCGTGGCCCAGTGGGTTCGTGAGGGATTCCGGGTCACCTACTGCATCATCACCGATGGCGACGCCGGCGGTTTCGACCCGAATGTCCCCCGCTCCGAGATCCCCCGGATCCGGCGCGCCGAGCAGACCGCGGCCGGCGCGGCCATCGGTGTCGACGACGTGCGATTCCTCGGCTACCGCGACGGCGAGCTCTCGGTCAGCCACGAACTTCGCCGCGATATCTGCCGGGTCATCCGGCAGGTGAAGCCGACCCGCATGCTCATCCAGTCGCCCGACCGCAACTGGAAGCGCCTGCAGTCCTCGCATCCCGATCACCTGGCCGCGGGCGAGGCAGCCATCCAGGCGATCTATCCCGATGCCGAGAATCCCTTCGCCCACCCGAGCCTGCTGAATGACGAGGGCCTCGAGGCATGGAAGGTCAACGAGATCTGGGTGATGGCCTCACCGACGCCGAATACCTACGTCGACATCACCGACGACTTCGAGGCAAAGCTCGACGCGATCACTGCGCATGCCAGTCAGCTTCCGCCGGATCTCGACGTGCGCGAGCGCGTCGGAATGTGGATGACGATGCAGGCTCAGGAGGCCGGCTTCGCTGAGGGTCGCCTCGCCGAGGCGTTCATGGTCGTGACGAAGTAAGACACATCAACCCTTCGTGACGAAGTAAGACGCATCAACCGGTCGTGAAAACAGTGCGCGCGCACTGCTAGTTGACGACGACGCCCGCCAGCACGGCAATGCAGATGTTGACGAAGGTCAGGATGCCCACTGCCGCCCACGCCTTGACCTGCGGTGCCGGCTTCTTGCGCGACCACACGGCAATCACCAGGATCGCAATGAGGATCAGCGACTTGATGCCGATGACGCTCTGATTGAGCTCCTCGTCGACCCAGCCGGTCTCGGCCCACAGCACCATGAGCGCTCCGGTCACGATCTGCAGCAAGGTGCCGTGGTACATGATCTTCGTGACGTGCTTGTCGGGTGACTTCATCTGTGCCGCGAAGCCACCAAGGATGGCTGCGAGACCGACGAAGTGCAGGATCAGGAAGACGTTGTACAGAAAACTCATCGTGGTTACTCCCACTCAATAGTGCGTTGCTTACTCGTCGGTCGTGAGCCGGCGGCTCACTCCCACTCGATAGTTCCCGGCGGCTTGCTCGTAATGTCCAACGTAACGCGATTGACCTCGGGAACCTCGTTAGTGATGCGTGTCGAGATGCGCGCCAGCAGGTCGTAGGGCAGCCGCGACCAGTCGGCGGTCATGGCGTCCTCGCTCGAGACCGGGCGCAGCACGACCGGGTGGCCGTAGGTGCGGCCATCTCCCTGAACGCCCACGGAGCGCACGTCGGCCAGCAGTACCACCGGGAACTGCCACACCTCGCGGTCGAGACCTGCCGCGGTGAGCTCCTCGCGCGCAATCGCGTCGGCCTCGCGCAGGATCGACAGGCGATCGGCATCGATCGCACCCACGATGCGAATGGCCAGGCCGGGGCCCGGGAACGGCTGGCGCCAGACGATCTCCTCCGGCAGGCCGAGATCCAGGCCGACCTGACGCACCTCATCCTTGAACAGCGCGCGCAGCGGCTCGACGAGGGCGAACGTCATGTCCTCGGGAAGGCCGCCCACGTTGTGGTGGCTCTTGATGTTCGCCGTGCCCGAACCGCCGCCCGACTCGACGACATCGGGGTAGAGCGTGCCCTGCACCAGGAAGTCGACGCTCTGCCCGTGCGCACCGGCATCAGCGATCACCTGCGAGGTGGCGTCCTCGAAAACGCGAATGAACTCGCGACCGATGATCTTGCGCTTGGTTTCGGGATCGCTCACACCGGCCAGAGCCGTGAGGAAGCGCTCCTGTGCATCGACGACGACGAGCTTGACGCCCGTGGCCGCGACGAAGTCGCGCTCGACCTGCTCGGCCTCGCCCTTGCGCAGCAGGCCGTGATCGACGAACACGCAGGTGAGCTGATCGCCGACAGCGCGCTGCACGAGAGCAGCTGCAACAGCGGAGTCCACGCCACCGGAGAGTCCGCAGATGACCAGGCCGCTGCCGACCTGCTCCTTGATGCGCGCGACCTGCTCGTCGATGACATTGGTCATCGTCCAGGTGGGAGCGAGCCCGGCAATGTCGTAGAGGAAGTGCACCAGGACGTCTTGTCCATGAGCACTGTGCTTGACCTCGGGGTGGTACTGCACGCCGGCCATGCGGCGCTCGGCATTCTCGAAGGCTGCCACGGGAGCACCCGCTGAGGAGGCGGAGACCGTGAAACCCTGGGGCGCGACCGAGACGCAGTCACCATGCGACATCCACACGTTCTGGGTCGCGGGCAGGCTGGCAAAGAGCGCACCGGGCGAGGCAACCGTGAGCTCGGTGCCGCCGAACTCGCGCAGCCCGGTCTTGGTGACCGTGCCGCCGAGCGCATTGGCCATGGCCTGGAATCCGTAGCAGATGCCGAAGACGGGAATACCCAGTTCGAGGATCGCCGGGTCAAGCGAGGGAGCGCCATCCTCGTAGACGCTGGACGGACCGCCGGAGAGCACGATGGCCGCCGGGCTCTTGGCCGCGACCTCGGCGGCAGTGATGGTGTGCGGGACGATCTCGGAGTAGACGCGAGCCTCGCGCACGCGGCGGGCGATCAGCTGGGCGTACTGCGCCCCGAAGTCAACGACGAGAACGGTCTGCGCATCAGTCACCGCGCAAGCCTACTCAGCCGCCGAATGCCCCCAGCACCATGAGGACGGCCAGCAGCACGAGCTCAAGCAGGCCGCCAATGATCACGGTTCCGATGAACCAGCGGCGAGCCCGGCGCGCCAGGCCGACCGCGGTCTCGCGGTCGCCCGAATCCAGGGCCTGCTGGCTCTTCCAGGCGAAGTAGACCGAGACCAGGCCGGTCGGCAGGAAGCACAGGACGGCCGAGGCGATTGCCCACCCCAGGTAGGTGCGCAGGTCGCCTGGCGAGCTGTTCGGCGTGGTCGTGGACATCACGGGCACCCTAGCGCCCGCTCAGCGCAGGGCCCCGATGGAGCCGTCGGGCACGACCGGATGCGCGGGCCTGATCGGGGCGAGTCGCACGTATGGCTCCCCCGGAGCCGGTCGCGGATCGGGCTGGCCGGCATTCGGCCACAGAGACATCGCACGCTCAGCCTGGGCGGTGATCGTGAGCGAGGGATTCACTCCGAGGTTTGCGGTGATCGTCGAGCCGTCGACGATGTGCAGACCCGGGTAACCGTGCACGCGGTGATACGGATCGATGACACCGGTGCTCGCGTCGGCGCCAATGACGCAACCGCCGACGAAGTGGGCGGTCATCGCCGCATCGAAGTTCTCGAAGACATTCGCACCGGCGATGCCATCGATCTGCTCGGCCATGCGCGTGACGACCTCGTGCGCAACGGGGATGTAGGTAGGTGCGGGATTCGACTCGTCCTGGTGGGTCGACAGCTTCCATCTGCCGAATACTCCGCGCCTGCCGCGAAGAGTGAGCGAGTTGTCGACGGGCTGCATGACCAGGGAGATCACTGCTCGCTCGCTCCACTTGCGCACGTTCAGCAGGCGCGCGGTCGTGGCCGGGTGGCGCGCCACCTCGCCGAGCCACACGCTCCAGCGGGCGCGGCCGGGCCGGGGCACCGTGAGGATCGACTGCAGCAGGCCCATGGAATTGGAGCCCTTGCCGTACCTGACCGGCTCGACATGCGTCGACTCGTCGGGGTAGAAACTCGACGTGATCGCGACGCCACGCGAGTAGTCGGCATCGGCCGTGCGGGCGATGGCACCACCGAGCGACTCGGAGTTCGTCCGCGAGAGGCGCCCGAGCATCGGCGAGAGATCAGGCAGCTCGCCCTCGTCCTTCATGCGATGCAGGAGTCGCTGGGTGCCATAGGTGCCGGCAGCAACGATGACGTTCGCGGCCTTCACTGTCGTACGACGACCGAACCACGAACCCGAGCGCACGACATCGACCTCGTATCCCTCGGCCGTGCGGCGAACTGCCCGCACGGTGGTGAGCGGGCGGATGCGCACGCCCGCTCGCTCGGCGAGCGCGAGGTAGTTCTTGACGAGGGTGTTCTTCGCATCGTGGCGGCAGCCCGTCATGCACTCACCGCACTGAATGCAGCCGGTGCGCGACGGGCCGGTGCCGCCGAAGAACGGATCGGGCTTGACGATGCCCGGCCCGTCGCCGAAGTAGACACCTACCGGGGTCAGTCGGAAGGTGTGCCCGACACCCATGTCGTCGGCGACGGCCTTCATCACCAGGTCACTCGGGGTCATCGTCGGGTTGTTGGCCAGGCCCAGCATGCGTGCCGCCTGGTCATAGTGCGGCGCGAGCTCGGCGGCCCAGTCGGTGATGTGACTCCATCGCGCATCACCGAAGAAGGTGGAGCCAGGAACGTAGAGGGTGTTGGCATAGTTCAGCGAGCCGCCACCCACCCCTGCGCCCGCCAGCACCACTACATCGCGAAGCACGTGGATGCGCTGCAAGCCGGTGAGACCGAGCTTCGGTGCCCAGAGGAACTTGCGCAGTCGCCACGAGGTCTTCGGGAAGTCGGAGTCGGCGAACCGGCGGCCGGCCTCGAGCACCGTGACGTCGTATCCCTTCTCAGCCAGACGCAATGCGGAGACCGAGCCGCCGAAGCCCGAGCCGATGATGATCACCGAGGTGTCGGCCATGGCGCCTACTTCAGCCCGAGTCTCTTCATGACCCCCATCGCGGTGATCATGGTCTCGCCCCACTGCTCGTCGCTGAGCCCGAAGGGCGCACCAAAGCCAATGAGCCTCGCGGTCGCGATGGTCTGGGACTCCGTGTACTTCAGGAGCCCGGCATCGCCGTGACGACGTCCGCTGCCACTGGCACCCATGCCACCCATGGGCGCGCGCGTACTCCCCCATGTCGCGGCAAAGCCCTCGTTGATGTTCACCGTGCCGGCTCGCAGCCTTGCGGCGATTGCGGCGGCCGCACGGGTGTCGCGTGAGAGCACGGACGCATTGAGTCCGTACTCCGTGTCGTTCGCGAGCGCGATGGCCTCCTCGTCGCCTGACACCGGCGTGATCGCGATGACCGGGCCGAAGGTCTCGGCGCCGAAGCAGGCCATGTCGGAGGTGACATCGGTCAGCACGGTGGGCTCGACATAGTTCGGGCCGAGATCGGGCCTGGCCGTGCCGCCGGCGAGCACGCGGGCTCCCTTGGCCACGGCATCGGCAATATGCGCGAGCACGCGGTCGCGCTGATCGGCCGAGACGAGCGTGCCCATCTGCACGCCCCACTGCAGGCCCGGCTTCATGATGATCGCGTTCACCCTCTCGACGAACGCGGCCGTGAACTCCTCGAAAATGCTGGCGTCGACATAGATGCGCTCGATCGAGACGCACAGCTGCCCCGCGTTGGCGAAGCAGGCGCGCTCGGCGATCTCGGCCGAGCGTGCGATGTCGGCATCGGCGCGCACGATCATGGCGTTCTTTCCGCCGAGCTCGAGCGAGCAGTCGATGAGTCGCTCGCCGCAGCGCTTCGCCACGAGCCGACCGGTTGCCGTCGACCCGGTGAACATCACGTAGTCGACTCGATCGATGAGCATCCCGCCCACGCCGGGGCCATCACCCAGCACGATGCGCATGACCGACTCGGGAAGCCCGGCCTCGATCATCAGATCGAGCACCCATAGTGCCGTCAGGGAGGTCTTGGTATCGGGCTTCACGACGACAGAGTTGCCCGCAAGCAGAGCCGGGATCGTGTCGCCGGAGACCAGGGTCAGCGGATAGTTCCACGGCGCGATGATGCCGA
>JBEGLG010000111.1:0-12197 GCA_041183645.1 Actinomycetota bacterium
GTCACGAATGCCGAGGTGTGCGAGCGCATCGACTCCTCCGATGAGTGGATTCGCGAGCGCTCGGGCATCATCGAGCGTCGCTATGCCGCTGACGACGAGACCGTGGTCGACATGGCCACGGCCGCGGCGACAAAGGCCATCGAGCGCGCAGGTATCGATGCCGCCGAGGTCGGCCTAGTTCTCGTCGCCTCGGTCACTCATCCCTATCCGACTCCCTCGGCAGCCGCTGAGGTCGCCTTCCGGGTCGGCGCCATCGGTGCGGCCGCCACGGACATCTCCTCGGCGTGCGCAGGCTTCTGCTACGGCATCGCCCTCGCCGACTCCGTCGTGCGCGGAGGCGCCGCGAAGTACGTCATCGTCATCGGTGTCGAGAAGCTCTCCGACTGGACAGACTTCAGCGATCGCAGCACCGCATTCATCTTCGCCGACGGCGCGGGCGCTGTGGTGATCGGCCCGTCTGATGTTCCCGCCATCGGCCCGGTCGTCTGGGGCTCTGATGGCGAGCAGCGCGATGCGATCAACATGACCCAGTCACTCGTCGAGTACCGCGATGAGCCGGGGCCGATCTTCCCCGCGCTCACCATGCAGGGCCAGCAGGTCTTCCGCTGGGCGGTGGGCGACATGGCCAAGACTGCGCAGCGTGCGCTCGACGTGGCGCAGGTGTCGGCCGATGACCTCGATGCCTTCATCCCGCACCAGGCGAATATGCGCATCACCGATGCCATGATTCGCGCCCTCAAGCTTCCGGCGCACGTGCCCGTCGCCCGCGACATCGCGTACACCGGAAATACGTCCGCCGCCTCGATTCCGCTGGCCATGGAGCGCATGCTCGATGACCACGAGGTCGAGCATGGCGGCACGGCACTGCTGATCGGCTTCGGAGCGGGCCTCGTGTTCGCCTCGCAGGTCGTCACCCTGCCGTAGTACCTCACCGCACTACCCGCAGTTACCCACTAATGAATGGAAGGAAGAACATGAGCGAGGACATCCTGAGCGGCCTGGCAGTTATCGTGAACGAGGTCGCCGGTGTTCCGGTTGCTGACGTTCAGGCCGACAAGTCATTTGTCGACGATCTTGATATCGACTCCCTGTCGATGGTCGAGGTTGTCATGGCCGCCGAGGACAAGTGGGGCGTGAAGTTCCCCGACAGCGAGGTCAAGAACCTCAAGACTGTCGGCGACGCCGTCACCTACATCTCGGCAAACCTCTAGGACTTATTCGCGGTGGGGCGGGCGACCGCCCCACCGACGTCCGATTCAGCACCGCGAACTTCAGCACCGCGAACACCGCACTGCTCTATCTGTAGAACCGCAGCACTACACAGGAGACACACATGACTGGTCAGGTCGTCATCACAGGCCTCGGCATGACTACGCCCGTCGGCGGCGACGTCGAGACAAGCTGGCGCAATGTGCTGGCCGGCAAGCCGGGCATCGTGACCATCGATGAGCCGTGGGCCGAGATTCAGCCCGCGCGCATCGCCGGCATCATGGCCGTCGATCCTGCCGAGGTGCTCGACCGAGTCGAGGCACGCAAGCTCGACCGTGCGCAGCAGGCAGCGCTCGTGGCCGCACGCGAGGCATGGGCCATGGCCGGTGCCCCCGCCGTCGACCCCGAGCGACTGGGCGCGGTCATCTCGAGCGGCATGGGCGGCCTCACCTCGCTCATGTCGGCCTACGACACTCTCCTGGAAAAAGGCCCCTCGCGGGTCTCTCCCCACATGGTCACCCAGATCATGCCCAACGGTCCCGCAGCGGTGGTCGGCCTAGAAGTGGGCGCGAAGGCCGGCGTGCACGGCCTGGTCAGTGCCTGCGCCTCCGGCGCAGAGGCGGTCTCCTACGCCGCGCGCATGATTCAGACCGGCCGAGCCGATGTGGTCATCTGCGGCGGCACCGAAGCAGTCATCCACCCCATCACCATGGCCGGCTTCTCGGCCATGCGCGCGCTCTCTACTCGTAACGATGATCCCTCCGCAGCCTCGCGTCCGTACGACATCGACCGCGACGGCTTCGTCATGGGCGAGGGTGCCGGCGTGCTGGTGCTCGAGTCGGCGGAGTTCGCCGCCGCTCGCGGCGCAACCGTGCTCGGCATCTACGGCGGCTCCGGCCTGACCTCCGATGGCCACCACATCGCGCAGCCTGATCCCGAAGGACTCGGTGCGGCGCGCGCCGTGCGCTTCGCTCTCGAGGATGCCGGACTCACTGCCGCCGACATCGTGCATGTCAACGCTCACGCGACCTCCACCCCGCAGGGCGATATCGCCGAGGCCACCGCGATCCGCGCGGCACTGGGCGATCACACCGACAACGTCGTGATCACCGGCACCAAGTCGATGACCGGCCATCTTCTCGGCGGTGCCGGCGCCATCGAGTCGATCTTCTCCGTGCTCGCACTCCGCGACCGCCTCGTTCCCCCGACCGCGAACCTGCACAACCTCGACCCGGCCGTGAACCTCGACGTCGCACGCGACAAGCCGCGTGAGCTTCCCGCGGGCGACATCGCTGCAGTCAACAACTCATTCGGTTTCGGCGGACACGATGTCGCCGTCGTCTTCAGGAGCGTCTGACATGTCCGAGACCACTGAGCTCGATCCCCGCTCCCCCCGTGCACGGCTCACGAACTTCTTCGACGATGGCATCTTCGAGACCATCACGCCCGAGGATGACCGCGGCGTACTCGCGGCAGTCGGCCGCGCGAACGGCACGCATGTCGTGGCATTCGCCACCGATGTCACCGTGCAGGGCGGCGCGATGGGCAACGACGGAAGTCGCGCCATCGTCACCGCCTACGACCGTGCCTTCGCCGACTCCGCACCGATCGTGGGCATCTGGCACTCCGGCGGTGCTCGACTGCGCGAGGGCGTACTGAGCCTAGATGCCGTGGGCCGAGTCTTCGCCGCCATGACCCGCATCTCGGGCAAGGTGCCGCAGATCTCCATCGTGCTCGGCCCGGCCGCCGGTGGCGCTGCCTACGGCCCCGCACTCACCGACATCGTGATCCTCGGCCCGCAGGGCCGCATCTTCGTCACCGGCCCCGAGGTCGTGCGCTCGGTCACCGGCGAGGACGTCAACATGGAGACCCTCGGCGGTGCTGAGCCGCATGGTCGCCGCAGTGGTGTCGTGCACATCGTCTCCGACAGCGAGCAGGAGGCTCTCGACGAAGGTCGCCGCCTCGTGCAGTTGCTCGGTCATCAGGGTTCCCTCGACATGAGCAAGATCGACGATGTCGATCTCGGTGCGTTCATGCCCGAGTCCGCACGTCGCGCCTACGACGTGCACCCGCTCGTCGAGCACTTCGTCGACGAGAACTCCTTCGTCGAGCTGCATGCCAAGTGGGCACCGAACATCGTGGTGGGGCTCGGCCGTCTCGGTGGTCGTACCGTCGGCATCGTTGCAAACAACCCGCTGCGCCTGGGCGGCTGCCTCGACTCGAACTCTGCCGAGAAGGCCGCTCGCTTCGTGCGCATGTGCGACGCCTTTGCCGTTCCCCTGGTCGTGCTCGTCGACGTGCCGGGCTACCTGCCCGGTGTCGGCCAGGAGTGGGAGGGCGTCGTGCGCCGCGGTGCCAAGTTGCTGCACGCCTTCGCCGAGTGCGTCGTGCCGCGTGTCACGGTCGTCACGCGCAAGGCGTATGGCGGCGCCTACATCGCGATGAACGCGTCATCACTCGGCGCAACGAAGGTGTTCGCGTTCCCCACCGCCGAGGTCGCGGTCATGGGCTCGGTTGCGGCCATTCGCATCCTTCACCGTCGTCGACTCTCCGAGGTGCCCGAGGAGAATCGCGAGCAGGTCGAGCTCGAGCTGGCTGCCGAGCATGAGGTCATCTCCGGCGGTATCGCGCGAGCGGTCGAGATCGGCGTGGTCGACGAGATTGTCGATCCGAAGGAGACTCGACGAGCAGTGGCCCAGGTGCTGCTGGATACGCCGGGCGTTCGCGGGCTGCACGGCAACATTCCGCTGTAGGAATGTGTCCATCAGCGGGCAATATTCCTTTGTAGGGCTCACACCACCTGGTGCATGAGCCGCACGGTCGAACCCTCATGGGCTGACCGGAAGGGCTCGAGTTCGTCATCCCAGGGCTCGCCGATCAGGCGCGCGATCTCGTCGACCATGGAGTCGCCGGTGATCTGCGCGTGCGAGAGCGCCGTGCGCAGCCGCTCCTCGTGCACCATGACGTCGCCGAAGGGGCCGATGGTGGCGCGGAAGAGTCCCAGGTTCGGGGTGGCGGCGAATCTCTCGCCATCGCGGCCGGGGGCAGCGTCCTCGGTGACCTCGTAGCGCACCTGGGTGAAGGCGAGCAGGGCGCTGGCGAGTCGGGCACCCGTGCCCGGCGTGCCGGTCCAGATGATCTCGGCGCGCACGGCACCGGGTGAGATGGGCTGCTCGGCCCAGTCGACATGAACCTCGGTGCCGAAGACCGAGGCAAGGGCCCATTCGAGATGGGGACTGAGTGCACGAGGGCAGGAGTGCACGAACACCACTCCGCGTGAGGGCTCCTGCTCCTGCGCAGTGCCCTGCCCGGTCAGATAGACCGTCATTCGGACTCCTTTCGAGTTCGCCTTCCCCAGCGCTCGAACAGGTGCCTGTGATGAGGATAACCCTGCAACGAAGGTCACACCAACAACCAGGCCTTTCATCGTCTGGCCATGAGGGATTTCGGTAGTCTCGGCCCACCGCGATATCCGCGGGCGTTCCACGGAGGTACACACATGGCTCTGGCATCCCCCCAGCCGCGCGTTCTGGCTGACGTCGTCCCGCACACCTGGGTTCGCCAGGCCATCCTGATCGGCGGAGGTGCGGCATTCGTCGGCCTCGCCGCGCAGATCTCCTTCTTCCTTCCCTGGAACCCGGCAGTCCCGGTCACCCTGCAGACCTTCGCGGTCGTGCTCGCGGCCGGCGCACTCGGCTCCCTGCGCGGCGCAGCCGCCATGGCCCTCTATGCCCTTCTCGGCGGCCTCGGCCTGCCGTGGTTCGCCTCGCATAAGTCGGGCTTCGGCGGCCCGGCCTTCGGCTACATCATCGGCTTCATCGTCGCGGCCTTCATCGTCGGCAAGCTCGCCGAGCATGGCGCCACCCGCAACTTCTTCAAGGCCGTCGGGCTGATGATCGTCGGCAACATCGTCATCTACGCCATCGGCTTCACCTGGCTGAAGTACTCGCTCAGCATCCCGTGGTTCGGCGCCGACTCGGCCTGGGCCTACGGCGTCAAGGACTTCATCGCAGGCGATGTCGTCAAGATCCTCGCCGCAGCAGGCCTGCTCCCCCTGACCTGGCAGGCACTGAAGAAGGCCAAGCTCACCGACTAGCCCTGCAGGCCGGTGATCAGCAGGTAGATACCGAAGACCGCGCACATCGCGGCCAGGATCTGGAACTGCCGGTTGATCACGAATGCATAGATCCCATTGAGGACCTTCACCGCCCGTGAGCCGAGCACCACTCGGAGCACGGGCGGTGTCCATGTGGCCATCAATGCGAGCACGAAGAAGAGCGCGACGAAGAAGGCCTGAATGATCAGGTCGGCCGACGACACCGTCACGTTATGCAGCGCCGGGGCCATGACGGCAAAGGTCGAGACATCGGTGATGCTGAAGTAGAAGGCCAGTGCCGCGAACTCCCAGGGCTTGGCCCGGCCCTCGACTCCTTCGAGTGCTGCCTTGGACTTCGCGAGAAGTCTCGGGTGAGGCAGCAGGAAGAACACCGCGGTCAGGGACAGGATTACCGCGGCGATGAGGCGAATCATCGGGAACGTGTAGTCGTGCTTGCCGGTTCCGGCGTCGGGCAGTTGCGCGAGTCCGAAGAGCAGGAGTGCGCCGACTATGGCGAATGCCGCGGCGTTGGCGAGGAATACTGCCAGCGCACGCTTACCCCATTTCGGGCCCGACACCACGAGGATCTGCAACGCGATCAGCCCAGGGGTGATCGCCGCGGCGATTCCGAGCGGGATGACGTCGAGCATGGGGCGAACCTAGCGGAGCGTCTCCAGAACCTCGCGGACCATGCCCTCGGTGGTATTCGGGTGCAGGAACACCAGCCGGCCGACCGGCTCGCCGCGCCATGAGCTGTGCGCCACGAAGGCGATCTGCTCGCTCAGCAGTCGCTGCGCCCAGGCGTTGTATTCCGCCACGCCCCAGCCCGGGCGACGGAACAGCACGACCGAAAGACCGGGCTCGCGCACGAGCTCGAGGTGATCACTGTCGGAGATCACGTCGGCCGCGAACCGCGCCATGGCAATCGAGTGCTCGACGGCCTCGCGGTAGGCATCGAGGCCGTTCACGGCCAGTGAGAACCACAGCGCCAGGCCACGTGCACGACGAGTGAGGTGGTAGGCGAGATCGCTGGGATTGAAGTCATCATCACTCTCGTGGATGACGTCGAGGTACGACGCATCCTGCGTGTGCACAGCGCGCGCGAGACGCGGTTCGCGGTACATGAGTGCGGCGCAGTCGAAGGGGGCAAACCACCACTTGTGCGGATCCATGACCACCGAGTCGGCGTTCTCGATACCCGCGTAGAGGTGACGCACGCTCGCGGCCAGGAGGCCGGCGCCGCCATACGCCGCATCGACATGCATCCAGATGGCTCGGCTGCGCGCGAAATCCGATACCGCCTCGAGATCGTCGATGATTCCGGCATTGGTCGTGCCCGCGGTGGCGACAATCGCCACGACATCGTCGAGCTGCTCATCGGTGACGGATGCCAGGGCCTCGGCATCGAGTCGGCCGGTCGCGGTGGGAATCACGACGGCATCCATCGCCACGATGTTGAGAGCGTTCTTGATCGAGGAGTGCGCCTGGTCGCTGACGAGCACGCGCAGGCGGCCTTCAGGGATACCCGCAGCCGCCCGAGTGCGACGCGCGGTATCGCGCGCGACCACCAGTGCCGAGAGGTTTCCCGCCGAGCCGCCGGAGACGAAGACTCCACCTGCAGTTGTCGGCATGCCCGCTGCGTCCATCATCACGCGCAGTGCCTGGTTCTCGGCCGCCACGGCGCCGGCCGCCTCGAGCCACGAGCAGCCCTGGAGTGAGGCCGCCGAGACGACCATGTCGAAGAGCAGGGCGGCCTTAGTGGGCGCCGCGGGAATGAAGGCCCAGAAGCGCGGACTGTCGGCCGACAGGATCGTGTCGGCGATATGGGAGACGTACAGGCCCAGCACCTCGGCCGCCGGTCGCCCGGCATCGGTCATGAGGCCCTCGAGGGCCGCGTGGAGCTCGGAGCGGACTCCGAGGCCGTCGACGGGGGTCTCGTCGAGCGAGAGGCGATCCCTCACGAATTCCAGGATGAGATCGGTCATCTCGGGGTCGCACTGGTGCATGCGTCCTGCGTCGGCGGTCATCCGCGGCCTTCCATGAGCCTGCGGAACGTCACGCAGGTCGTGCGCCGTCAGTCTTCCTGCCAGCAGGCACTCCCCGAATTCTAGCCAGCCGGTCGCCAATCTGAACAACATCAAGTTCCATGGCACACTTGTGCCGTGAGCACTGCGACATCGGCCCCTGAGCAGTCGGGGCGCAGCTACCACCACGGCGACCTCCGGTCAGCCCTGGTCTGTGCCGCGGTGGCCCGAGTCGAGGAGGTCGGCGCCGAGCACGTCTCCCTTCGTGCGGTTGCCGCCGAAGTCGGTGTCAGCCCGAGCGCCGCCTATCACCACTTCGCCGACAAGGACGCCCTCCTCGGAGAGGTGGCCGCCCAGGGCCTGCACCAGCTTGTCGACTCCGTGAGCACGCAGGTCGCCTCGATCCCGATCGGAAGTCGGGAGGCAGCACGCCTGCGCTTCCGCGCCGCGGCCCAGGCCTACGTCGAATTCGCCCTCTCGCATCCGCAGCTGTTCCGAGTGGCCTTCAGTCCGTACTGCCTCGAGCACCCCGGTGTTCCTACGACCGACGACGGCTCGGTGCCGGTGCTCTCCGACCTTCTCAATGATCTCGTCAGCACCGGTGGCCTGAACGCGACCGTGCGCGACGGCTCGGAGGATGTCTTCGTCGCCACCCTTCACGGCCTCGCGACCTTGACCATGCAGGGCATGATCCCGAGGGAGCGAGTTCCCGAGCTGCTGACCAAGATCGAGCAGCTGATCGGCGTCAGCGACTAGCCGTTGAGAATGACCAGTCGCTCCTCGGTCATCTCGCGCACCGAGTAGGCCGGGCCCTCCTTGGTATTCCCGGAGTCACGCAGGCCGCCATACGGCATCTGATCGGTGCGCCAGGTGGGCACCTCATTGACCAGGACTCCGCCGAAGTCGAGCGTGCGCGCAGCCTTCAGCCCCTTGGAGATATCCGAGGTGAACACCGCGGCCTGCAGGCCGAAGTCCGTGTCATTCGCGATGCGCAGGGCGTCGTCGAAGTCGTCGTAGACCTGCACGGCAACCACCGGCCCGAATACTTCCTTCGCGCACACGTTCATCGACGGGTTCGCGCCGACAATCACGGTGGGCATCAGTACGCCATTCGAGTCGAGTTCACCGCCGCAGGCGACGGAGCCGCCCTCGGCGACGGCTTCGGCGATCCAGCCGGCGACTCGATCGCGCTCGGACTGGGAGATCAGCGCCGAAACATCAGTCGAGTCGTCCATGGGATCTCCCACGACGAGAGTGCGCACTCCCGCGACGAGCTCCTCGACGAAGGCATCAGCGATCGACCGATGAACGAGAATGCGCTGCGTCGAGATGCAGGACTGGCCCGCATGCGAGAAGCCTGCGACCTTGATCTTCGCCGCGGCGGTCTTCCAGTCGCCATCGGCCTCGATGACCACGGGCGCGTTGTTGCCGAGCTCCAGGCCGACGCGCTTGCGCGGCGCACGGGCGCGAATCCCCCAGCCCACGTCAGGTGAGCCGGTGAAGGTGATCAGCGCGATGCGGGGGTTGTCGACGAGAGCATTGCCGACCGTGCCGCCACCGCCGGTCACTACCTGCAGGTAGCCATCGGGCAATCCGGCTTCCTCCAGGAGACGTGCGAGCAGGATCGATGAGAACGGGGTCTGCGATGCGGGCTTGAGCACGACCGGGCACCCGGCGGCGATAGCGGGGCCCACCTTGTGCACGACGAGATTGAGCGGGAAGTTGAACGGTGCGATAGCGCCGACCACACCAATCGGCACGCGCATGATGAAGCCGATCTTCCCGACACCCACAGCGGAGGCTTCCATCGGCACGACCTCACCGGCAAGGGTGCGCGCCACGGCGGCGGAGAACTGCAGTGTGCTCACGGCGCGATCAACCTCGACGCGCGCGGTCTTGATCGGCTTCGCGGACTCGCGTGCGATGGCAATGCCGAACTCCTCGCGACGCGAGGCGAGCAGAACTGCTGCACGATCGAGAATCTCCGCACGCTGCCATTGCGGCAGCGGAGAGGTCTCGAGCGCGCGATGCGCGTACTCGACTGCGGCATCCACTTCTGCAGGACTCAGGGCCGGGACCTTGCCGAGAAGTGCTCCGTCGAACGGAGAGCGAACCTCACTGGATACACCTGTTCCCGTTGTCCATGAGCCTGTCACGAGAACGGGGGTCACGGCGGAGGGGTCAATGCCCGGAATCATCTGAATCGTCATAGTGCGAATCTAGCGAGGTAGTGTCGCCTTATGACGGGGAATTCGATCGCACTCGAGGTGCGCTCACTGACCAAGGTCTTCGGTCGAGGCGAGGGCGTGCGTGCGGTCTCCGATCTCAGCTTTCGCGTCGAGCCGGGGCGCGTGACCGGATTCCTCGGTCCCAACGGCTCGGGCAAGACCACCACCTTGCGCTGCCTCCTCGGACTCGTGACCCCGACCTCGGGCGAGACCCTTGTCGGCGGCCGGCCCTATCGAGAGCTCAGCCACCCACTGAACGTCGTAGGAGCCGCACTCGAGGCCAGTGGCTTCCACCCCGGGCGCACTGCCCGCGGTCACCTCAGCGTTGTCGCGGCATCCGCCGGCATCCCGCGGAGTCGCGTGACCGAGGTACTCGAACTCGTCGGACTTGCCGAGGCCGGTCACCGCAAGGTCGGGGGCTACTCCCTCGGCATGCGCCAGCGCCTCTCCCTCGCCACCGCGCTCCTCGGAGACCCGGCCGTGCTGATCCTCGACGAGCCCGCCAATGGTCTCGACCCCGAGGGCATTGCCTGGCTGCGCAACTTCCTGCGGTCGCTTGCAGCCGAAGGACGCACCGTGCTCGTCTCGAGTCATGTGCTCTCCGAGGTGCAGCTCACCGTCGATGATGTCGTCATCATCCGCAAGGGCGAGCTCGTCAGCTACGGATCGCTCGACGCGCTGAGCTCGGGCATGACGGCCCGCGTGATCGTGCGGAGCCCCGATGCCATCCGATTCGCGGAGTCCATCGGCATGCACGAAGCGGCTTCGGTCACGACTGATCAGACCGGCGCACTGCTGGTCTCCGGCATGAGCGCCGCGGAAATCGGCGCCCTAGCCTTCGCGCAGAACGTGATGCTCCATGAGCTGCGCACCGAGGAGCACGACCTGGAGGCCGTCTTCCTTGAGCTCACCTCGAGCGAAGGAGGTGCGGCATGAATGCGCTGAGGGCAGAGTTCCGCAAGGTCCTGACCACCAAGCTCGCTCTGTGGCTTCTGGCGTTCTCCGTGGCCTTCACCGCGCTCAACGTGCTGCTCATGGTCTATCTCGTGCCCACGAGCGCGCGACTGGTCAACAGCGGCCAGCTGCTGCAGATCCCCGCCTACGTCAACAGCATCGTGGCCTCATGCGCGAACGCGTCGGTCTTCGTGCTCATCATCGGCATCATTGGCATGACAGGCGAGTACCGCCACATGACCATCACCGCGACATTCCTCGCCTCGCCTCGCCGCTCACCCGTGATGATCGCGAAAGCGATCGCCTACGCCGCGATCGGCGCGGTATTCGGCATCATCAACTTCGCCGTCTCCCTCGGTCTGGCCACGATCACGCTCGCCGGCAAGGAGCACGCGGCGATCATCCCGTCGGAATCTCTCCAGACGCTCGGCGGGGTCATCCTCGGCTTCGCGATCTACGCAATTCTCGGCGTCGCCGTCGGCTCGCTCATTCGCAATCAGGTCGCGGCACTCATCATCGCGCTGGTGTTCGTCTTCCTCATTCAGCCCTTGCTCAGTGCGTTCGTCGACTGGACCACTGCGTGGCTACCCGGCGGTGCACTCGATGCCGTGATGAACATGACCTACCGACAAGGCGAGGCCACCAGTGGCCTGCTGTCTGCCTGGGCGGGCGGCCTGCTGCTGATCGGCTACGCCCTCGTGCTCGGGGCCATTGCCTCGATCACGACCCTCAAGCGCGACATCACCTAGCGCTACCAGGGCACGATCTCGCGGTCCTCCCACAGGAGTCCGGTGCGTGCGAGATTCCCTTCGGAGTCCACGAGGTCACGAGTCGCGAGCCACACGATGGTCTCGGCACCCTCGGCAGCGGAACGCGGTGCCTCGGGCCCGCCCATGTCGGTGCGGCAATGATTCGGACACATGGCGTCCACGAGCACGCCGCGCTTACCGTGCATCATCTCGGCGGCGAGATTCTTGGTCATCGCGTTCAGGCCCGCCTTGCTCACCCGATACGGCGCGAGACCTCCCGATGTTCCGGGGCCGGTGAATCGACCCAGGCATGCCGAGACTGTGATCACTCGCCCATCGCGACGCTCGGCCATGCCGGGCACGAAGAGTCGCATCGCATGGAACGCCCCGTTGAGGTTCACGCCGATGACACGGTCCCACTCCTCCGCCGAGGTGCGAAGTGTCTTCGACACCTTGTCGCTCATCACCCCGGCCGAGATCACCAGGATGTCGGGTGCGGCCAGCGGGCCGAGCCGCGCCGCCAGGGCGTCCATGGCGATGGCATCAGAGACATCAGCGCCTTCACCCACGGCATCGATACCCTCGCCGATCAGCATCTCGGCCGCCGTCGCAGCACGGTCATGATCAGCGCCGACGAGCAACACGGTCGCCCCTTGATGACCGAGCCCTCTCGCCGCCTCGAGTCCGATGCCACGGGAGCCGCCGGTGATCAGGGCGACACGGCCGGCGAGAGGCTCCGGTGGGTGAGAATTCGGCATGTGAACACCCTTGCGGATTAACGGGATCGCGCAACCTGATGCCCCTCTGAGGGCCTCGAAGGCCAGGTCCGGGCGACGAGTGCACTGGCATAGGCTTAGGGCGTGTCGAATGAGCCTGCAGCAGTCGCCGGATTCGGACCCAATGAATGGCTGGTAGACGAGATCTACCAGCAGTTCCT
>JBEGLG010000112.1:0-5455 GCA_041183645.1 Actinomycetota bacterium
CTGCCAGCCGCCGACATTGTCGAAGAAGAGATCGATGCCCTCGGGAGCGGCCTTCGGCAGCTCCTCGGCGAAGTCGGAATCGCGGTAGTTGATGACGTAATCGAAGCCGCAGTCGTCGAGCAGCCACTGGCACTTGTCGGCACCCCCGGCGCTGCCGATCACGTGACTCGCGCCGGACAGTCGCGCGAACTGGCCCGCCATCGAGCCGACGGCACCGCCGGCGCCGGAGACCAGCACGACCTCGCCGGCCTGCAGCTTGCCGACCGGGAAGAGACCCGCGTAGGCGGTGAAGCCCGTCTGGCCGAGCGAGCTGAGCCAGTTGATGGCCGGGGCGAGGGTCGTGTCGCAGACAGTGGCCGCGACATCGTCGACGACGGCGTATTCGCGCCAGCCCATGCGGTGACGCACGGTGGCACCGACGGGCAGCTTGTCGGAAGCCGACTCGATGACGACGCCGATGGCGGAGCCGTCGAGCGGACCGCCGACGCTGAAGTTGGTCGTGTACTGCTTCTCGCCCGGATCCATGCGGCCGCGAGTCGACGGGTCGAGGCTCATGAACTGGTTGCGCACGAGTGCATGACCGGGGGTCAACTCGGGCAGCTCGATCTCGCCGAGAGTGAGATCGTCAGCGACGAAGGTGTGCTCGGGGCGTCGAGCGAGGAGTACCGCGGTGGTGGTCTTCACGAGTTGGCCTCGCGCAGCGCGCGAGCCTCGGGCGTGCGACCGACCCAGCCCAGGATCTGGAAGTCGACGTCGCGAATCTCGCCCTCGTACCAGACACCGTTGTCGTCGAAGACTCCGTAGGCATCGGTCTGGGGGTTGCGGACGTCGACCAGGCCGACCTCGTTCACCGAGTAGACCAGCCCCGAGATCGGGTGGTGGTAGGCCTTGGCCATGAGCGCTCCCTGACGTGCGATTCCGCGGTGCTTCGTGAGAGCCAGACTACACAACTTGTCTCGGGGTACAGTAACTTTCCCGGCCATCGAGGAGTGACATGAGCAACCCGCCTATCCCCGGAATCTCGGATCTCCCCCGCGAGCTCGTGCAGATCGCCTACATCGTTCCCGACCTCGAGGCTGCCTGCCTCGAGTGGGCCGAGAAGGCCGGTGTCGGACCCTTCCTGATGCGCCCGCACATGGATATCCGGGGTACCCATCGCGGCCAGCCGGCGGTCTACCACCACAGCGCGGCCTTCGGCCAGTGGGGCCCTGTCATGCTCGAGCTGATCCAGGTTCACGAGTGCACGCCGGCCACGATGCACGAGGCTTTCGCCCATTCGGCGCCCAATCAGGTCAATCACGTCGCGTACTTCGTCGACGATCTCGATGCCTCGAGTGCTGCGCTTCAGGCCCGCGGCTGCGAGCTGATCACCGAGCTCGAGACCACCTCGGGCATGCGCGTGCAGTTCCTCGACGGGCGCGAGCTCACCGGCGGGCTGATCGAGCTGTACGTCGGCACCGAGCACCTGCGCTCGCTCTACGACAAGGTCGCCGCACTGCATGAGGGCTGGGACGGCAGCGACATCCTGCGCTACCCCTGAGCCCTGCCCTTCGCACCGATGCAGGACGCCTTACTTACAGAACTGACTGATAAGTAACTCCCGCGGCGACCGCATGCCCGGGCACTCAGCGCATCGTGAACATGCCCTCGCGGCCCAGCACGTGCGCATGGTCATTGAAGGTGAGCAGGGTCAGCCCGCTCGCCCCCGAGATCACCGTGGTGATCGAGGCATTGACACTGACCTTGTTCAGGGAGATCACCGACTCCGAGGCCGTGCCCAGCAGTCCCGCAACCAATGCCGCGGTCGTGCCCGCTGACGTGGCCACCACGCCATCGCTGCCCCGCGGCACCTGGGCCGCGAAGTCCGTCAGTGCCGTGATGACGCCGTCGCTGAACTCACGCCAGCTGCCATCCGAGCCTTCGATCCACTGGATGAAGGCAATGTCGAGGTGGGACTGGAACTCCGCCGAGGTCATCACATGCGGGATCTCGGGGATGCCGAGATGAAGCGCGACGAGGGCATGGGCATCGAATTCATTCCAGCGCGGATCAACGATCGGGTCGAAATCGCTCATGCCGAATTCGCCGGCGACAACTGAAGCGGTGTCGCGCTGACGGGCGAGGGTGCCGCATCCGAAGACGGGCGTACGAACTCCACGGCGCACGAGCTCGCGACCGGCAAGTGCCGCCTGGGCCTGACCCGTGGGCGAGAGGACGTCGTAGTCATCCGAGCCGAAGCTCGCCTGGCCATGACGGACCAGATGGATGACGGGCATCTCAGGCTCCGGGCAGGAGAACCAGCGGACGTGCCAGCAGTTCGTTGACTGTCTGGAGGAACTCGGCTGCCGGCGCACCGTCGACCACGCGATGATCGAAGGTGAGGCTGAGAGTGAGCACCTGGGTCTTCACGAACCGCTCGCCCTCCCACTTGCCGGACTCGCGCAGGCGACCGACTCCGAGGATGCCGACATTGCCCGGGTTGATCACCGGGGTGAACATGTCGACGCCGTAGGTGCCGAGCGAGGTCACGGCGAAGGTGCCTCCCTCGAGCGCATCGAGGGAGATGGATCCTGCGCGGCAGTCCTCGGCGAGCTCACGCGTCACGCGTGCCAGCTCGAAGATCGACAGCGTGTCGGCATCGCGGATGACCGGCACCATCAGGCCGCCGGGAACGGCCACGGCCATTCCCATGTGAATGTGGCTGAGGAGGTGGATCTCCTTGTCGACAATGGTCGAGTTGAGGATCGGATGCTTGCGCAGTGCCAGCGAGGCGGCGCGCACGACGAAGTCGTTGAGCGAGGGCACCTGGAGGCCGAGATCGCGGTACTGCTCCTTCAGCGTGGCGCGGAGGTCGACGACGGCGTCCATCGAGACCTCGAAGCCATGCGTGAGCTGCGCCATCTCCGTCAGGCTCTGCACCATGCGAGCGGCGATCGTGCCGCGCATGCCCTTCATCGGGATGATCGAGGCGGTCTCCTGCACTGAGGCCACGGCGCCGGAAGCCGCTGCTGCCGCAGGCGGCGTGACGACCTGGCCGCTGATGGCGTCGCGGACATCCTTGCGCGTGACGAAGCCGCTCTCGGTCTGCACCGCGTTGATGTCGATGCCGGCCTGGGCAGCATCGCGGCGCGCGAGCGGCGAGGTGATCTTTGCCGTGCCGGAGGCGGCTGCTGCCTCGACGTCCTCGGAGACGACGCGGCCGTTCGGGCCGGTGCCGGCGACCTGCGTGACATCGACGCCGAGCTGATCGGCAACCCGACGCGCATTGGGCGACACGAACTGACGACCGCCCTCATGCACGATCGCGGCCGCGGGTGCGGCAGCTGCGGCAGCTGCGGCAGGCGCGGATGCCTCTGCAGCCGCAGCCACGGGAGCGGCGGCGGGTGCGGCGCCTGCGGGTGCTGACTCTCCGGGGGCGAGCAGCCAGCCGAGCACGGCGCCGGGCGGAAGGGTGGTGCCATTGGGCACGGCGCGAGCGATGATGCCCTCGGCCTCGGCCTCGACGTCGACATCGATCTTGTCGGTCGCCAGGCGCAGCAGCGGAGTGCCGACGGTGATGACGTCGCCGTCATTGACCAGCCACTCCTCGAGCGTGCCCTCCTCCATCGTGAGGCCGAGCTTGGGCAGGGTTACCTCGATAGCCACGATCAGCCTCGCCCGAGGACTGCGCGAATGCCGGTGGCGATGCGGTTGGCATCAGGCATGTACGAGTTCTCGAGGATCGGCGCGTACGGCGACGGCGAGAACGGGGCGGCGACGCGACCGACAGGGGCATCGAGGTAGTCGAAGGCCTGCTCGGTGATCTGCGCGGAGATCTCCGCGCCGATGCCGCCGAACTCGACTGCTTCGTGCACGACGAGTGCGCGGTTGGTCTTCTTCACCGACGCGATGATCGCGGGGGTGTCGAGCGGCTGCACGGTGCGAGGATCGATGATCTCGACGGAGATGCCCTCGGCCTCAAGGGTCTTCGCGGCCTTGGTGGCCTCGACGACCATGCGCCCGATGGCCACGACGGTGATGTCGGTGCCCTCGGTCACGACATTGGCCTGGCCCATAGGAATCGCGTAGAGCTCCTCGGGAACCGGGCCCTTCACGCCGAGCATCTTCTTGTTCATCACGACGATGGTCGGGTTGTCGTCGCGAATCGCGCCGACGATCAGGCCCTTGGCGTCGTAGGGGCTCGCGGGCATCGCCACCTTGAGGCCGGGGATGTGCGCAAGCCATGCCTCGAGGCTCTGGCTGTGCTGCGCCGCGGCCGACATGCCGCCGCCGCCTGCAGTCGTGATGGTCAGCGGCACGCGTGCGCCACCGCCGAACATGTACTTCATCTTCGCGGCCTGGTTGAAGATCTGATCCATGGCGACACCGATGAAGTCCATGAACATCAGGTCGCACACCGGGCGCAGGCCACGGGCGGCCGCACCGACACCGAGGCCGATGATCGCCTGCTCGGCAATCGGGGTGTCCTTGACACGCTTATCGCCGAACTCGGTGAGCAGGCCATCGAACATGTGGAAGACGCCGCCGTAGCCGGCAACATCCTCGCCGATGAGGAAGACGTCGGGATCGGCAGCCATCGCCTGGTGCATGCCCTCGTTGAAGGCCTTGACGTACGTCAGTTCGCGGGTAGTCACGTGAGTTCCTTATGTTCAGACGGAGTAGACGTCGTCGAGGATGTCGGCAGGATCAGGATCGGGGCTGTTGCGAGCGAACTCGATGGCCTCGAGAATCTCGGCCTCGGTGTCGGCCCAGATCGCCGCGAATTCTGCCTCGGTGACGAGGCCACGCGCGATGCCGACCGCCTCGAGCAGCTTGATTGCATCGCGCTCGCGCCACGCCTCGACCTCGGCCGGGTCACGGTAGGGAATTCGCATGCCCTTGATGCCCTGGTGATCGAAGTAGCGGTAGGTCTTGGCCTCGATGAGGGTCGGGCCCTCGCCGCGCTTGGCGCGATCGACCGCGTCGATGGCGACCGAGCGCACGGCCAGGACATCCATGCCGTCGACGACCACGCCGGGGATGCCATAGGAGGCTGCCCGCTCGGCGATGTCATCGAGCTTCATGTGGTTGCCCTGCGCGGTGAACTCGGCGTAGCCATTGTTCTCGCAGACGAACAGCACCGGGAGATCCCAGACGGCGGCCATGTTGACCGCCTCGTGGAACGCACCGATATTCGTGGCGCCATCGCCGAAGAAGCTCGCAGCCACCGTGCCGTCGCCGCGGTACTGCGAGGCGAATGCCGCACCGACGGCGATCGGGATGCCGCCGCCGACAATCGCGTTCGCCCCGAGCATGCCCTTCTGCGTATCGCCGATGTGCATGGAGCCACCGCGGCCCTTGCAGTAGCCGGTGGTCTTGCCGTAGAGCTCAGCGAACATCGGGCGGAATTCCGCGCCCTTGGCAATGGCATGCCCATGGCCACGGTGGGTAGAGGTCATCTGGTCGGCATCGGTGA
>JBEGLG010000113.1:0-32796 GCA_041183645.1 Actinomycetota bacterium
CCTGACATCTTCGTCATCGGCAAGAGCATTGGCGGCGGCATTCCCTGCGGCGCCTACGGCATTACGGATGACGTGGCCGCGCGCATCCGCGCGAATGAGGAGGCCGATCTCGTCGACGTCGGCGGCGTCGGCGGAACCCTGGCCGGCAACGTGCTGTCGACCGCGGCCATCCGCGCGACTCTGGGCGAGGTACTGACCGAATCGGCCTTCGCGCACATGATCGCGCTCGCCACTCGCTATCGCGAGGGCGTGGAGGCCACGCTCGTCGAATTCGACATGCCGTGGTCGATCGCGCAGCTCGGCGCTCGTGCCGAGTACCGCTTCACGCGGCCCGCACCGCGTACGGGCACCGAGTCGGCGGCGGCTCACGACGATGCCCTCGAGGAGTACCTGCACCTGTTCATGTCGAACCGCGGCGTGCTGATGACCCCGTTCCACAACATGGCACTGATGTGCCCGGCTACGACGGCCGCAGATGTCGACCTGCACACGGTGCTCTTCCGAGAGGCCGTCGAGCGACTCGTCGGGTAGGTGCGAGCATGCGAGAGGGGGGCGGTCAGTGACCGCCCCCCTCTCGTCACTGCTGACTAGTTGGTGACCAGCACCGGATCGGCCGTGGTGACCTTCTTGGCACCGAGCTGCTTGCAAGTGCCATCGAGGCTGCACTCCTTGGCGTACGAGGCGTTCAGCTTGATGCTCTTCGCGGTACCGCTGTCGGTGTAGACCACCTGGAACTTCTTGCCACCCTTGGTGAAGTTGCAGGTGACATTGGTGCCCTTGGTGGGGCAGCCATTGAAGGTCGCACCCACGATCCACTTCTGCAGGGTCTGGTAGGCCATGGCGCCCGGGGTGTTGTTGTACATCTGGATACCCCACAGGTCGTTGTACGGCTCCCAGCGGTACCAGTACACGCGGCTGATGTTCAGTCGCAGTGCATCGAGGTAGGTGCGCGCGACCCAGTCAGCAGCCTTGGATCCGTCGAGATCAACATCGGGGTTCTGCGGACCAGGGCCCTTCAGGCCGAAGTTGTTCTCGGTATCCCAGAGCGGCTTCTTGGGGGCACCGGCCGCGGTGAGAGCGTTCTCCCACATCGTTGCCAGCGCCTCGCGATCGACCGGAGTTCCGAGGCTCGCGGGGTAGGTGTGAGCGGCCCAGACATCGACGGGCCAGTTGTAGGCCTTCAATGCGGCGAGGTACTTGGGGTAGAACTTCTGGAACGGGCCACCAAGACGCGTGCCCGTGCTCGGTGCCACCACAGTCGCGCTCGGATCAATGCGCTTGATGATGTCGTAGGCATGCTTCGTGAGGTCGGCCATGTCTTGAGCGCTACCGGTGGAGAAAGTGGCGAGATTGGCCTCGTTCCACGGCTGGTACGCGGTGATCTTGCCCTTGTAGCGAGTGACGACCTGCGTGACCCAGTTATCCCACCAGGCGATGTCGCGCGGCATGCCGGCTGCGCCGGGCTGGGGGAGTGCGGTCGGGGACGGATCGTCAGTGGCCCAGGCGGGAGTGCCGGCGAGCACCATCAGGATGTCGTTCACGCCGTGGGCCTTCGACGTGGCCACTGCGGTGTCGAGTGCAGTCCAGTCGAACACGCCCTGGGTGCGCTCGATATTCGCCCAGGAGGTCTTGTTGTCCCACAGGCGCAGTGAGCCGAAGCCGATGGTCGGCCACTCGCCTACCTCTGCGTTGTAGACGTGCATGCCGAAGAGGCTGTCCTTGATGACAGTGCCCTTCGGAGTTTGAGTAACTGCCTGTGCCGGGGCAGCGAGGCCGATGCTGGTCAGCAGGGTCGCCGATGCGGCGACGAGGGCAAGTGTGCGAAGTGGGGTGCGAAATGACATGACCCCATCGTGCCATTACTCCGCGAAGGCAATCGCCACCAGGGTGATGTCGTCGCGGGTCCACTCGGTGCTGCGCTCGCGCATGGCGGAGAGAATTCGCTCCAGCGTCTCTGACGGTTCACCTCGCACCTCGGCGGGCAAGGACAGCAGCTCGCGAAGGAGATCCTCGGTCTCAAGCGATCGGCCGTCGACTGTTGTCCCCTCGATGAGTCCGTCGGTGAACGAGATGAGCACATCACCCTCGCGAGTCGTGGTCTGCATGCATGTCCAGGTAGCGTCGAGGGACGAGAGCAGGGGTCCGGTGGGCTCGAGAGCCGTGGTGACGTCATCGCGTCCGATGAGAAGAGCCGGGTGATGGCCGGCATTCGCCCAGCGAATCGAGTGATCGGCCTGGTCGATCAGCAGGATGATCACCGTGGCGAAGGTGCGCGAGTCACGCAAGGCCTGATGAGCGAGGCGCAGTGCTGCATCCGGCTGCGCACCCGAGGCGAGCGCTGCTCTCAGGAGCGTGCGCACCTGCATCGCCATCAGCCCTGCGACGGCGCCGTGACCGGCGACATCGCCGATCACCACGGCAAGACGATGACCCGGGCATTCGAGGGCATCCCACCAGTCGCCGGCGATGACACCCTCGGCGGAGGACATTCGTCCGCTCAGGGCTAGCCCCTGCGGCAGATCCACGGCGCCGGGGCTCATCGACGCGCGCAGGGCCTCGGCCAGCGGGGCATCCTGCGCGAGTCCGCCGCGGGCCGCGCGGGCCTCGTCGATCTCGCGCACCAGCCCGCGGCGCAGGGCCTCGGCGTCGAGGGCCACGGACTCGAGCTCGGGTGGGCCTGTAGCGGCAATCGGATGCAGATGCCCCGGTTCCTCGGCGGCTTGCTGAAGATCGCCGCGAATTCGGGTGAGCGGAATGAGCACCCAGCGCCGCAGGCCGAGGTAGTAGGCGAGCAGCAGGGCAAGAACGAGCAGACCGGAGAGCAGCAGCATCACGCCGAGAATGCGCAGGAAGTCGAGCAGGGTGATGCTCGCGTTCAGGCGGCGTTCGTCAACAGCGTCCTGGAGATCCTGCGTCGTCTGCGTCATCGCGGCATAGGTCGACCAGGCCGCCTTTGAGTCGGTGACTGACTTCGCCTTCGTGGCATCGCCTGCATCCATGGCGGCGAGGACGGGAGTCCCGTCTGCGTCGATCCAGGCTGCCTGGGCGAGCCGTGACTTCTCGGCCAGCGGCCGGATCTCCGGCGCGGCATCGAGCCGCTGCACGATCTGGTCGATGAGAACCTCGGCGCGCTCGACCTGACGCACGTAGTCCCGGCGGCTGGCTGCGCGATCCAGGAGGACGTAATCCGAGAGGGAGGCCGATGCACTGACCTGCGCGAGCACGAGAGCCTCGACAGCATCGGCGGCAGGAGTGATGCGAGTGCGGATCGCGTTGCTGGTCGCGTATGTCGCGGTGAATTGGCTCAGCACGATGCCGGTGGCAATGACGACTCCGAGCGCGCCGAGAATCGCTGCGATCAAGGCGCGTCGTCTCAGGCTCACGCGCTCACCGTAGCGTCAGGGAGTCGGTGTCGACGCTGACGCGGCTTCGACAATGGCGTCCGCGACGCCGGGCTCGAGCAGGAGTGAGCCCTCGAGGCTCAGGTGGGTCTCGTCCTGATAGAACACGACGCCATCCTTGGCCGTCGCGCACGTCGTTCCGTCGCAGACATAGGGAAGGGCATCGAAGATCACGGTGCCGGGGTACTTCGCGGCGACCGCGGTCTCGGCGTCGAGTGCGGGCTTGCGATGGGCGATCGCCTCGGCCTCGTCGAGTGTGTAGGCCTTCGACCCGAATGCCTGCGCGAAGATCGAGTGCTGGTCGACGAACTCCGGGAACTCAGGCACGGCACCGATGATCACGACACCGATGCCCGCAGCGCGAAGCGGAGCCACGACATCGTCGATTCCCTGCTTCCAGAGCTTCGCTGCCTCGGATGTCGAGCCCGCCATGCCGCCGCTCTTCGTGGCCGCCGTGCGCCACCTGATCTCGGGATGCACGTAGCCGGCCGAGCGATTCGCGATGACCACCACTGCGGGCTTGGTGTCGAGTGCGAACTTCAGTGCGGACTTCTGCCAGGCGCGGCAGGGGTGATCATGCGAGCCACTCGATTCGCGTCCGAGGAAGGGGCAGCCCGTGTTGCTCGAGACGAAGGTGCGATAGCCGAGTTTCTCGTCAGCGGCGATGACCGCATCGGCAAGGGCGTAGGCCTGCGAGTCGCCGAGCATCAGCACGGTGGAGGTACCGGTGCCGAAGCTGCAGGTGGCGGGAGCGATGTCGGTGTTCACGCATCCGCGCGCGACTGCAGCATGCTGATTGCGCAGGTCATTGGTCGTGGTGTCTGCGGTGACCGCCTCGCCATCGCTGACGGCAGTGGTGGCCGGTGCCGCCGGTGCGCCATCGCCCGTGGCGACGCTCGCGCTCGACGCGACGGGCGACGCGGCCCCCCAGTGCTGATTCGCGCCGACGAGGAGCCCGATGCACAGGGCGAGCGGAAGACCGCTGGTGGCGAGGATGACCAGCGCGCTGCGCACGCGGGTGCGAGGCCGAAGTGCGCGCATCGGCTGCTCGAGGAAGCGATAGGAGAGCAGTGCGGGAATGAGGGATCCGGCCGCGGCAGCGACAAGGACCCACGGCTGACTCGGCCAGATCACGCCGGCGAAGACGATCAGCGGCCAGTGCCACAGGTACCACGAATACGAGATGTCGCCGATGAACGTGAAGGGGCGCCAGGCGAAGGCGCGGCTCACCATGGTGTCGCCCTGGGATCCCGCCCCGATGATCAGGCACGTGCCGACGACGGGGAGAAGGGCGAGCCATCCCGGGAACGGCATCGAATCATTGATGCCGAATGCGGCGTAGAGCACGAGTGCGACTCCGAGGAAGCCGCCGAGCTCACGCCACTTATGCGCAATGTCGGGCATGCGAGCAAGGGCCAGTGCGAGCAGGGCGCCGATGCCGAACTCCCATGCGCGAGTGATCGGGGAGTAGAAGGCGAAGGTCTGCGCGCCGCCGAAGAACGACGTCATGCCCTCGAGGAGGCCACTGCCGAATGTCCAGGCAATCGCGAGTGCGAAGGATCCTGCGGTCACGAGCAGGACGATCAGGAAGGGCAGTCGTAACGGTCGGCGGGCTCTGCGACCGAGATACCAAGCCAGGATCAGCAGACCGGGGAAGACGAGATAGAACTGCTCCTCGACCGAGAGCGACCAGGTATTGAGCAGCGGGTTGTGCACTGCTCCGGCGGCGAAGTAGTCGCCTGCCGCATGACCGATCACGAAGTTGGCCGACAGGAGCAGTGCGCCGATGCCGGTGGCGGCGGTGGTCTGCTGGTCTCCGTAAGGGCCTTGCAGGAAGAAGGAGCCGATCGCGACGACTCCCACGACAAGAGCCAGGGCGGGGGTCAGCCTCAGGAAGCGACGGAAGTAGAAGGTGCCCATCGCGATCCGGCCTGTCTGTGCCCGCTGCCGCAGGAGCATGGCGGTGATCACGAAGCCCGAGATCGCGAAGAAGACGTCGACCCCGGTGAAGCCCCCGGACACCGGGAGCCGGGCATGGAAGAGCACGACCAGGGTGACGGCGAGGGCACGCAGGCCCTGGATATCCGGGCGCCGGGAACTGCGCTCGCCCATGGGCAGGGCAGAGATCGGGTCCGGGGAAGCCACGGGCCTATCTTCCACCCCCGACCATGAGGGCTGACACCGTCCTCAGGCCGGGCCCAGGGATGGTCGGTGGGACGAAGGTCCCGAGAAGTGTTGACTCTTGCCGCGTGTATTCGGTGCGTACCCCCAGGAGTATGGAATCGCTGAATACCAACGAAGGGTCAGATCATGGGTGCGCTCGATCTCGCACGCTGGCAATTTGCCATCACCACCGTCTATCACTTCCTGTTCGTGCCGCTCACCCTCGGAACCGTCTGGTTCGTCGCGGGCTTCCAGACGGCTTACGTGCGAACCGGCAAGGAGAAGTACCTCAAGCTGACGAAGTTCTTCGGGAAGCTCTTCCTGATCAACTTCGCCATGGGCGTGGTGACCGGCATCGTGCAGGAATTCCAGTTCGGCATGAACTGGTCCGAGTACTCGCGCTTCGTGGGCGACGTCTTCGGTGCCCCGCTTGCGATGGAGGGCCTGCTCGCCTTCTTCCTCGAGTCGACCTTCATCGGCCTATGGATCTTCGGCTGGGATCGACTGCCGAAGAAGGTGCATCTCGCCACCATCTGGGCAGCGGCGATCGGCACGATGCTCTCGGCCTACTTCATCCTCGCGGCCAATGCCTGGATGCAGCATCCGGTCGGCTACGAGATCAGCGCCACCACCGGTCGCGCTGTCCTGAACAACATCGGTCTCGTGCTCTTCCAGAACACCGCGGTCATCGCCTTCTTCCACACCATCTCTGCGTCCTTCCTCGTAGCGGGCTCCGGCGTTGCCGCAATCGGCGCCTGGATGCTGATGAAGGATCGCCAGGTCGACATCTTCCGTCCCGCGGTCAAGATCGGCGCTGTCGTCGTCCTGCTCTCTGCAGTGGTCGTCTCGATCACCGGTGACATGGACGCCAAGATCATGGTGAAGCAGCAGCCGATGAAGATGGCGGCGGCTGAGGCGCTGTACAACACCACTGACAAGGCGCCCTTCTCGATCCTGAGCATCGGCGATGTCTCCGGTTCGAGCGCGACTCCCGTGATCGAGGTGCCTGGCCTGACCTCGTTCATGGCCACCGGCTCCTTCGACGGCAATGTGCAGGGCATCAACGATCTGCAGGCGCAGTACGAGCAGACCTACGGCCCGGGCAACTACGCGCCCTACGTGCCGGTCAGCTACTGGGGCTTCCGCCTGATGATCGGCCTGGGCCTCATCGCCGCGGCGTGGGCGCTCTGGGCGCTGTGGCGCTACCGCGGCGGTCGCAATCCGAAGAGCAGGCTCTTTAACGTGATCAGCATGTTCATCACGCTCGGCCCTCTCGTCGGAATCTCCGCCGGCTGGATCTTCACCGAGATGGGACGTCAGCCCTGGATCGTGTTCGGCCAGCAGAAAACCGCTGATGCGGTGTCACCGCTTGTCTCGCCCGCTGAGGTGTGGATCTCGATGATCGGCTTCACGCTGGTCTACCTGGTTCTCGCCATCATCGAGCTGCGCCTGCTGCTGCGCTACATCCGCGCGGGCGCCCCGGAGAACGTCATCGAGGATCCGTATGACGACTCCAAGAACGACGCCGACAAGCAGCTCTACTTCGCGTACTGATCGAAAGACGAGGAATAGCTCATGGAACTCGTAACTGTCTGGTTCATCCTGATCGCCGTGCTGTGGATCGGATACCTCGTCCTCGATGGCTTCGACCTCGGTGTCGGAATGCTCCTGCCCTTCCTCGGGAAGGACGACCTTCGCCGTCGAGTCATGATCAACACGATCGGCCCGGTGTGGGACGGCAATGAGGTGTGGCTGCTCGTCGCGGGAGGAGCGACCTTCGCGGCCTTCCCGCTCTGGTACGCCACGCTCTTCAGCGGCTTCTACCTGGCGCTCTTCCTGCTGCTGCTCGCGCTCATCCTGCGTGGCGTGGCATTCGAGTACCGCAGCAAGCACGACTCGGTGAAGTGGCGCGCAGGCTGGGACAAGGCGATCTTCGTCGGCTCCGTTCTTCCACCGCTGCTCCTCGGCGTTGCCTTCGGCAACATCTTCGGCGGTTCGAAGATTGGTCCGATCGCCGGAACCGCGGCGGACTTTCCGCTCGCGACCGATGCAGGACCGATCAACTACCTCGGCAACTTCTTCGACCTGCTGCTCAACCCCTTCGCACTCGTGGTCGGCGTGATGCTCGTGCTGGTCTTCGCCACGCATGGCGCGATCTTCCTGGCCCTGAAGACAAGCGGTGAGGTGCGCGAGGCCTCGCGCAAGGCTGCCGTCAAGGTGGGCGTGGCCGCGGCCGTGTTCGCCGTGGTCGGCCTGCTGTGGGCTCAGGCCTACTCCGGTCGCGTGGCCATCACGCTGCCGATCGTGCTGATTGCCGCAGTGCTCTGGCTGGCCGGTATCGGCATGACCCTCAAGGGTCGCGATGGCTGGGCCTTCCTGTTCAGTGCCGGCACCATCGCCCTGGCGGTCACGGCACTGTTCGTCGGGGCATTCCCGAACATCATGCTCAGCAGCATCGATTCCGCGTTCAACCTCACGGTGCACAACTCGGCAAGCCAGTCGTACACGCTGACCGTGATGACCATCGTCGCGGTGATCATGACTCCGATCGTCCTGATCTACCAGGGCTGGACTTATTGGGTGTTCCGCAAGCGCATCAGCACCTCGCAGATCCCTGAGCAGTCAGCGCCGGGCCGTGCGGACGACCGATTCGCGGCGGCGAAGGGGTAGTCAGCACCGCTCAGCACGCGCTCAGGCGAACGGGTCCCCTCGTTCGCCTGTGGCGCGTTCAGAGGAGAATGAGTAAGTGAGACCCCTGGATCCCCGACTACTGCGATATGCCCGCAGCACTCGCGGGTTCATGGTCGCCGCGGTGCTGCTGGGCGTGGTCACGGCGATCCTCGTGATCCTTCAGGCACGAGCGCTCTCCACCGTCATTGTCGATGTCACGGCGCATGGCTTCTCCCTCTCCGAAGTGGGTGGCCTCGTTCTCGCCGTCGCTGCCCTGATGGGTGCACGGGCGGTGCTCTCCTGGGCGACCGAGATCGCCGCCTTCCGTTCCGCCGCGGCGGTGAAGGAGGAACTGCGCACTGCGGCTCTCACCCACGCCCTGGCGCTGGGACCGAATGGGCCTGCAGGCACGGATCCGGCCGGGGTCACCACGCTGGTCACGCGCGGAGTCGATGCGCTCGATGCCTACTTCTCTCGCTATCTGCCGCAGCTCGTGCTCGCCGTGATCGTGCCGATCACGGTGCTGCTCACCCTGCTCGGCCAGGACATCCTCTCGACGGTGATCGTCGCGATCACGATCCCGCTCATCCCGCTCTTCATGATTCTCATCGGCATGTACACCAAGAGCCGGGTCGATCGACAGTGGAAGACGCTCGCGGTTCTCAGCGGGCATTTCCTTGACCTGGTCGCGGGCCTGCCGACCCTGAAGATCTTCGGCCGGGCGAAGTCACAGGCGGAGGCCATCGCGGCCGTCGGCGATCGCTACCGCTCGTCGACCATGGGCGTACTGCGCATCTCCTTCCTCTCCTCGCTCGCGCTCGAACTCCTGGCCACGCTCTCCGTCGCACTCGTGGCGGTCTCGGTCGGCCTGCGACTCGCCGAGGGGCAGATGGCCTACGGCGTCGCGCTCTTCGTGCTGCTCCTCGCACCCGAGGCGTACCTTCCGCTTCGACTCGTCGGTCAGCACTTCCATGCGGCGGCAGAAGGACTCGGCGCGGCGGAACGCATCTTCGCAATTCTCGAGACGCCACTCCCGAGCGACGGCGGAGTCGAGATGCCCTCGGGTGCCGTGACGATTGACGTCACTGAGCTCGGCTACACGTATGCGGGCCATGATGAGCCGGCACTCGCCCCGACAACCTTCACGGCTCAGCCGGGCACGGTCACCGCACTTGTCGGGCTATCCGGTGGCGGCAAGTCGACTCTCATCAATGTCCTGCTGGGCTTTCTTGCCCCGACCACGGGCGACGTGCGAGTCGACGGCAGCTCACTCGCGGAGATCAGCAGCAGCTCGTGGCGATCCTCGATCGGCTGGGTGCCGCAGTCGCCCGTCCTGATCGCCGACGATCTCACGGAGAATCCGACGATCGCGCAGGTCGTGCGTCTGGGCACGCCTGACGCGACGGATTCCGAAGTGCGCACCGCCCTCGCAGATGCGGGCCTAGCCGCGGAGATCTCCGCGCTACCGCTCGGGCTCGATACTGCGCTGAATTCCGATGGAAGCGGACTCTCCCGCGGCCAGCACCAGCGCCTCGCGATCGCTCGTGCCCTGGTGCGCCGGCCGCGCGTGCTGCTCCTTGATGAGCCGAGCGCTGCTCTTGATACCGAGTCGGAGGATGCAGTGGTGGCCGCTGTCTGCGCTGCAGCCGCTCGCGGCTGCACGGTGATCGTGGTCGCGCACCGACCGGCACTCGTCGAGATTGCCGATCAGGTCGTGCGCGTGGGAGCGGGGGTACTCGCATGAGCCCGGTGAGAGAACTGTGGAAGGCCATGTCGGCGCAGCGCACCGAACTGGCGCTCGCGGCATTCGTCGGATTCCTGGCGTCGGCCTCGGCCATTGCACTACTCGGTACGTCGGCCTGGCTTATCTCGCGCGCCGCGGAGATGCCGCCGGTGCTGACCTTGAGCGTTGCCGCGGTCATGGTGCGCGCGTTCGCTCTGGGGCGAGCAGTGTTCCGCTATCTCGAACGCCTACTGGGGCACGATGCGGCATTCCGAGGGCTCTCGCAGCTTCGTGTCAGCCTCTACCGAAGCCTCGAGGCGATCACGCCGAACGGACTCGCGCAATTCACCCGCGGCGATCTCATCTCGCGGTTGGGTGCCGATGTCGACACCGCTGTCGACCTGCCGCTGCGCATCGTTCTGCCCTGGGCGCAAGCGATTCTCGTGTCGATCGGCACGGTGGCATTCCTCCTCTGGCTGTTGCCGACGGCCGGTGTCGTGATCGGCATCGTCGTGCTGCTTGCGCTGACCGTGATGCCCTGGCTGGTCGGTCGCACCGCCGCGCACGCCGAGGCTCGACTTGCGCCGGGCAAGGCCGCACTCGCGAATGCAGTGCTCGCCTCGCTCACTGCCTCCCCCGACCTGCTCGTGCTCGGCGCCGATCGGCCCGCGCTGGCAGCCGTGCATGCGCATGACGAGCGCGTGACCTCTCTCGGTCGACGTGAGTCGGTTGCCCTGGGACTGAGCGGAGGCACCGGCACGCTCTTCCAGGGGCTCGCCGTCGTGGCAGCACTCGTCATCACCATTCCCGCCGTGATCGACGGTCGACTGCCGGCGGTGATGCTCGCCGTCGCGGCACTTCTTCCGCTCGCACTCTTCGATGTGCTGCAGACCCTGCCGGGCTCCGCACTCGCCTTCCATCGACTTCGCGGGGCCGCGGCACGCCTGGCCGAGATACACGAGGCGCCGGCCGATGACTCCGCTCAGGCGACGGGTCGACCGGGCGAGTTCACCGGCCTTGTCGTCGACAACCTCCGCGCACGATGGTCGGGCGCTGAGGGTGATGCGCTCGCGGGAGTCTCACTCAGCATCGCCCCAGGTGAGCGCATCGCGATCGTCGGACCGAGTGGCTCCGGGAAGTCGACCCTCGCGACTGTCCTCATGGGATTCCTCAAGTACGACGGCAGCGCGGTCACGTGCGGCTCCGAGATTCGAGCCCTCGACGGCGACGACCTGCGCGAGCGAATCGGAATGATGGAGCAGAGCTCGCATATCTTCGACACCACCATTGCCGCGAACCTCCGGCTCGGTCGTCTCGATTCCACCGATGCCGAGGTGTGGGCGGCTCTCGAGGAAGCGCAACTGGCCGAGTGGGTGCGCGGTCTCCCGCTCGGCCTCGACACGGAGGTCGGCGCCTTCGGCACCCGACTCTCGGGCGGTCAGCAACAGCGGCTCGCCCTGGCACGCCTTCTGCTCGCGCAGCGCGAACTCGTCATCCTCGACGAGCCGACCGAGCACCTCGATGCCCAGACCGCGGAGCAACTCGATCGCACGCTGTTCGCGGCCACCGCCTCGCGCACAGCGATCCTCATCACTCATCGCCTGGTCGGTCTCGAGGCCGCTGACCGCATCTACGTACTCGACGGCGGCCGAGTGATCGAGCACGGCACGCATGAGGCACTGATGAGTCGCGATGGCTGGTACGCCGCCGCCCGGCGTCGTCAGGATGAGCAGCGCAGCATGGCAGAGCTCATTGACGTGCTTCCCGTCGGAATCGGCGTGCCCGTGCCCCCGCTCGCGAGAGGATGAGGCATGCGCGACGACGTCGATAGCGGGCTCTTCAGCGCTGTCGTGGCGGTTGCGGCAGGGCTCGAGCTCGGTGCCACCCTGCGACGAATTGTCCAGGCAGCGGCCGATCTCGTCGACGCCGAATACGGCGCACTAGGCGTACTCGGTCCGCAGGGCACGGTGTCGGAATTCGTGCACGTGGGCATTGATACCGAGACCGCTGCTCGAATCGGCCCGCTGCCGGCAGGCAAGGGAATTCTCGGCCTACTGATCGAGCACCCGGCACCGATTCGCATCGAGGACCTCATGCAGCATCCGGCTGCCGCCGGCTTCCCGGCGGGGCATCCGGTGATGAAATCCTTCCTCGGCGTTCCGGTGCGCGTGCGCGGTGAGGTATTCGGAAACCTGTACCTCACCCAGAAGCGCGATGGGCGTGGCTTCACCGTCGACGACGAGCGCACCGTCATGGCACTTGCCGCAGCCGCGGCAGTCGCGATCGAGAACGCTCGACTGTACGAGAGCTCCCGGCAGCGCGAGAGATGGCAGAACGCCATCACCGAGATCGGCAACGCGGTGCTCAGCGGCGACGAGACAGGCGAGGTGCTCACTCTCGTCGCGCGCAATGCGCGCAGGCTGGCCGGCGCTGACTTTGCGACAATCGCCCTGCCCGATGCGGAGGGCATCCTGCGAATCGAGATCACCGATGCCTACGACGATTCCGAGGCGGAATTCGAGCTCCCGCGGAGCCGTTGGTCGGTGCACGAGTCTCATCGCTCGCCCGAATTCGTTCGCGAGCTGCAGGCTCATGCCCGTTCATGGCTGGGCAGCGAGATCGCGACAAGCTCACGTGTGCATCGAGTCTTCACCGACGGCGAGAGCCTGAGTGATACCAACGTGCCGATTGCGCTGACTCCGGGCGAGATCCAGACCTTCAGCCACGTGGCACTTCTGCCGATGCACTCGGGATCGCGCGTGCTCGGCGTGCTCAGCCTGCTGTGGGCCGGTGGTGCGCAGAGTGCCTCGGAGGCAACGATCGCGCTCGCGCAGACCTTCGCGGGCCAGGCGGCAGTGACCTTGACCCTGGCGGAGGCACGTGGCGAGCAGGAGCGCCTGGCCGTCTTCGAGGATCGCGATCGCATTGCCCGCGACCTGCACGACCTGGTTATCCAGCGTCTCTTCGCCACCGGGATGCTGCTGCAAGGCACCATGCGCATCGAGGATGTGCCGGCTGCGGCGACCGAGCGACTCGACAAGGCGGTCGATGAGCTCGACGAGACCATTCGCGAGATTCGGCAGACGATCTTCGCCCTGCACGAGCCGGTCGAAGGTCCGGCAAGCGGCCTGCGAGGTCGAGTACTTCGCGAGACTAAGCAGTCGGCGGCAGTACTCGGCTTCGAGCCGGCCGTGCGATTCATCGGTGCCGTCGATTCCTCTGTCTCGACCGAGAATGGCGAGCACCTGATCGCCGCACTTCGCGAGGCGCTGATGAATGCGGCCAAGCATGCTCAGGCTGCCCGCGTCGACGTGCTCGTGCAGATCGAGCCCGCGTCGGTACTTCTCGTCGTCACCGACGATGGCATCGGCATTCCCGAGCAGGGCATGGGTCGTCGCTCCGGGGTCACGAACCTCATGGCACGGGCGGTCGAGTGCGGCGGCAGCTGCGAGCTCGAGAGGGTGAACGCAGAAGGGGGCACCCGCCTGGTGTGGCGAGTGCCCCTCGACTGAGAGTGCGTGCGAACTAGCCGACAGGCTGCATGCGCTGCGCGATCTTCACGAGCTCATTCGCGCCGATGGCATGACCCTTCAGGGTCTCGATCCAGATCTGGGTCGGGCGAAGACCGTTGCCTCCCGAGGGGAAGATCACCGAGAGGTGACCGCCCCATGTGGCGACATCCTTGGCAGTGCAGTTGTTTGCCGGTTCCGGGCAGTAGGCCTCGATGACTGCCTTGGCACCCTTGATCCTGGTCGTGTAGACCGTGCGTCCGTTGCCGATGTCGCGGCAGATCGGATTGCCCTCGGTGATGCTGAACTGGCGACCCTTGCTTCCGCCGTACGTCGTATCGAGTGCGAGCTCGGCGGAGCAGAGGGCATCGGGCTGCATGTTGCCGAAGCTGGTCTGCTTCAGGCCATTCGTGTAGGTCGGCTGGTACACGGTGTACGTGACACCGACCTGATGATCGGCGTAGTTGTTACCGGAGCCCATGGCATGCGCAGGAACGGCGGCGAATGCGGTGAGGCCGAGAACGGCCGACGCGGCGAGGGCGAGAACGCTCTTCTTCATGGTGCTCCTTAGTTGCGGTGTTCTGACTCGACGGCCATTCGGGCGGCGAGGGCTGCTGCTTGGGTACGACGTTCCATGCCGAGCTTGGCGAGCAGGCTCGACACGTAGTTCTTGACGGTCTTCTCGGCCAGGTGCATGGTCTCGCCGATCTGGCGATTGGTGAGGCCGTCGCCGATGAGCCCGAGAATGCGGCGCTCCTGGTCGGAGAGTCCGTCGAGGCGATCGTCATGATGCTCGCCCTGTCGCAGCCGCTCGAGCACGCGCTGAGTGGCCGCGGGATCGAGGAGCGACTTCCCGGCCGCCACCTGGCGCACGGCATCGACGAGGTCATTGCCGCGAATCTCCTTGAGCACGTACCCCGAGGCGCCCGCCATGATCGCATCGAAGAGTGCCTCATCGTCGGCGTACGACGTGAGCATCAGGCACTTGACCTCGGGCATCTGCGAACGGATATCGCGGCAGACCTCGACTCCGGTTCCGTCGGGCAGGCGCACGTCGAGGACGGCAACATCGGGACGTGCAGCGGGAATGCGCGTGAGGGCCTCGGACTTGGAGCCGGCCTCACCCACGACAGTCATGCCCTTCTCCAGGCCGATCAGGTCGGCGATTCCGCGTCGCACGACCTCGTGGTCGTCGAGCAGGAATACGCGAATGTCATCGGCCATGGGTTGATTGTGCCTCAGGGAGTGACGGCGATGTCGGACAGCAGCCGCACGGCGAGGTCAAAGTCACCATCGATGCGCACCCGTGAACGCCAGCCGGTGTCGTCGACCCCGACGCGCCCGCAGGCGCGGGCGAAGAAGTCGGGCCAGGTCATCGAAATGGTGGTGACCTCCGGGGAGTGGCCGAGGGAGATGACCTCCCCGATATCGGAGAGCTCGAGGCGAATCGAGTCAGCAGGGCCTTTCGCAAGGGAGGACCAGGCGTGCTCGGTGCCGTCGATGAGCTGGCCCCGCACCACGCTCGCCGCGAGGGAATCCCATCCCTCGTCGATGCCCAGGGCCATGCGGATGTCCTGGAGGTGTACCCAGGAATCGAGGATTCGTCGGCTCAGCTGACGGCCCAGCGGGGTCTCCTTCCCGAAGAAGCCGGGGACGAGCGCCTCGAGATCATGGGGACCCGCCTCGATCTGGGCCATGCGTCGCGCGGTGGTCTCGCGCAGTTCGGCCACGACCTCGGATTGCGGTCGACCTCGGCGGGCATCGACGCCGACTTCGGTGAACCTGCTGAGGTCGCGATCGACCCACGGCATGGACTCCCAATACGGCTGGTGATCAGGTCGCGGATCACCGAGCAGAACCTGCTCGATGTCGACGATGTGAGCCACCATGTCGGCGACAGTCCAGCCCTCGCATGCGGTCGGGGTCGACCACTGCACGGCGCTCACTCGGGATCCGAGGTCAGCCGCATCGTCGAGCACGCCTCGGTCAATGGCCACGAGCTCATCGAAGGTCGTCATGCTCTCAGCGTAGTTCGCGTCATAGGCTCGTCGTATGGGAACTCGGGTGGCACTCATTCAGCTGCGCTGCGACTCGGCCGAGCCCAGGGCCGAGCGCATCGAGCGGGCCTTCGCGATGGTGCGCGACGCCGCAGCGCGTGCCGACCTCATCGTGCTTCCTGAGCTCTGGAGCACCTGCGCCTTCGACCTCCCGGCGGCCCGCGAGGGTGCCGAGCCCATCGACGGCCCGCTCGTCACCGCACTCGCCTCACTCGCATCCGAGCTCGGAGTCTGGATCCACGGCGGCTCATTCGCTGAACTCGTCGATGAGTCCACGCGGCACAACTCATGCGTGCTCTTCGATCCAGAGGGCACCCGTGTCGCGACATATCGCAAGATCCATCTCTTCGGCTTCGCCGAGGGAGAGCGCACGGTGATGACCGGCGGCGAGGAGCTCGTCGTCGTCGACACTCCGCTCGGCACGACCGGTCTGGCCACGTGCTACGACCTGCGCTTCCCCGAGCTGTTCCGGGCGCTCACCGACTCGGGTGCCACGGCCTTCCTGGTGTCCTCGGGCTGGCCGCTGGCGCGCATCGAGCACTGGGATGTCCTGACGCGGGCTCGTGCGATCGAGGATCAGGCGTGGGTGATCGCGTGCAATGAAGTCGGCACGCAGGGCAGCGATGGAGTGGTGCTCGGCGGCCATTCGGTCGTCATCGATCCGCGCGGCGCGGTCATCGCGCAGGCCGGCGAGAGCGAGGAGATCCTCTACGCCGAGATTGATCCACAGGAGCCCGGTCGCTGGCGCGAGGCATTCCCGGCACTTGCCGATATTCGTATCGGTACCGACCGGGGCTAGTCGACGGCGAGCGCGGAGGCGCTGCCGATCACGATGACGGGATGCTTCGCGAGGTCGAGCCAGTCCATGACGTGACGCATGGCTGACTCATCGATCGAGATGCACCCGGCAGTGGGCACGCCTTTGGATACGTGCAGGAAGATTCCGCCGCCTGCACGCGTGTTAGCCGGCACGCTCGCATGGCGTATGCCGCGCGCATCGGTCGTGATAACTCCCGTCGGAGCGTTGTAGTCGAGCACTGCCACGTAGTCGTACTGCCGGCCGAGTTTCCACAGATGCTCGACATATCGCCCGTATGACGACCAGCTCACGGGTGCCGACTGGAAGAGGTTGTACGTGCCGGGTACCCGAGGGTTGTAGGTCCAGGCGTCGTTGGTGTCGATCTGCACGTAGGGAAGTGCCGTGCCGGGATTCGGCAGGCGTCCGAATGCCGACGTGATGGCATACGTGCCGGCCGGGGTCGTGTTGGTGCTCTGACGACGTCGATCGCCGGCGACGATGCCGCGTGCGCCCACGAAAGCGGGTACGTCCTTCTCTATCGCCACCCAGTGACCGTCGGCCGACTTTTCATAGGCACTCAGTCGCGCGCGCGTGGAGTGATAGTCGGTGCTGGTCACGATGATGACCTGCTGCGCGGACGAGGCGCCGGGAAGATCGCCCGGTGTTGCGGCGGACGCCTGCGGCGCCAGCACGACTGCCGTGGCGAGAGCGACGAGTGCAGCAGTGGCTCTAGCGAGTGTCACGCTCGGCCAGTCGCGCCAGTCGATCGTTGTAGGCATTGAGCTCGGCGTCGCCATCGCGATCGGCCTGGCGATCCTTGCGCTTGGCCTCGCGATCATCACTGCGCGACCACTGGAAGGCAATGGCGAGGAGCACGATCATGCTCGGGATCTCGGCAATGCCCCAGGCCACCTGACCGCCGTTGAGCGAGTCGGCGAGCGGATCGGTGATCCAGTCGGGTCGCACGATTCCGTACCACTCGGGTGCGATCGGAGTCGTGCCCATCATCAGGATCACGGCGAAGAACGCATGCACCGACATCGACAGCAGGAGCAGGAGTAGGCGACCCCAGTACGGCAGTGGCTTCGGTCGGGGATCGATTCCGATGATCACCCAGTAGAAGAGGTAGCCGGAGAGCAGGAAGTGGGCCTGCATGACGATGTGACCGACATGGCTGCCCATGAGCCAGCCGAATGCCGGAGTCAGGTAGAGGCCGTAGAGGCCGAGGACGTAGACGACGAACACGTAGAACGGGTTCGTGAGAATGCGCGTGATCCAGCTGTGCAGGAACCACAGGAGCCACTCACGCGGGCCGCGCTCAGGCCCTGTCGAGGGCTTGAGGGCGCGCAGCGCCAAGGTGGCCGGTGCGCCCATGACGAGCAGGATCGGCGCGAGCATGGTGAGCACCATGTGCTGGAGCATGTGCATGCCGACACTGACGCTCGCGTACATCGAGATACCGCCATTGGTGCACCACAGCACGACGATCAGCCCGAGGAACCAGCTGATCGAGCGACCGATGGGCCACGCGGCTCCGCGCTTGCGCAGCCGCATGAGTCCGCCGAAGTACAGCGCCCCGGCGATGAGCACCATGGTGAAGAAGAAGGGCTCGAGATGGAAGCCTCCGAGTACCGACGATGCGGTGGGCGCTTCGGGATACCGATAGCCGAGCAGCGACTCTCCGTAGGAGGGAAGCTCGACGGTCAGGCGAGGCGGAGCACTCTGCGACAGCGCGACACCGAGGCCCAACGCGATCGCCATGACAGTGAGTTCGAGTCCCGCGATGCGGGCGAAGATTGATCGACCGGACTTCGTGCCCGTGGTGGCGGTGATTCGGCGGCGGATCAGCAGGGCGATCACGCCGAGTACCACGATGAGAGCAGTCTTGATGAGCACCAGCTGCCCGTAGCCCGTCGTCAGGATCTGACCGAGGGTCTCCAGGCGCGTGTACGCATTCGCGATACCGCTGACGGCAAGCAGCGCCAGGCAGCTGCCCGCGATGATGCCGAAACGCTGGATCGAGCGCCTGAGCGGAAGGTCACCGCGCACGGCATGCAAGGCAAGCGCCAGCAAGCCGCCGATCCACAAGGTGGCAGCGGCGATGTGGGCCGCCCCGGCTGTCATCGCCAGCGCATGATCGCCGAGCCCCGCGGCATGACCGCCGAGTGCCGGAAGCACCGCAGCGAGCAGGGCGAGAATTAACCACGCGGCCCCGGATCCGACCGTGAAGGTTGCCGCGCAGGCGGCGCACACCACGAGGGCCAGGATCGCCATCCCGAACAGGGCTCGCGTGGTCGGCAGGTCGAAGGCATACGTGGTGAGCACATCGGGACTCAGCGCCTCGGAGAACTGCAGGCCGAGAACATTGCCGACCACGAACACGCTCTGCGCGAGCGCGAGAAGTGCCCAGATGAGAGCTGCGACGGCGGCACGCACGAGATCGGTGCGCCCTGCGCGCGAGACCGTGCCGTCCTTCCCGGATGGATCGAGTACCACCGCCGCGAGCAGGAATCCGATGGTGACGACCGCGGCAATGTCAGTGAGAGTGCGCAGGACAGGGGTGCCCCAGCCGATGACTGCGCCGACATCGGGAATCCCGACAGGGGGAGCGGCGTACTCGCTGCCGCTCACCACGAGGCCCACGGCCATGGCCGCGACCGCCAGCACGATCAGTGCGGGGGCGAGCAAGGCGAGCGGTGAGCGCTTCATCGCTCCCGATCATAGGTCTCGCGGTGAATCGATCAGAAGGAGTCTTCGGCCAGTTCCATGACGTCGAGGGTGGTGGCCTCGGCGACCGCGCGTTCGCCTGAGATCAGGGGCAGTCGATTGCGCGCGAACCACCGTGCGGTCTCGATCTTGCCCTCGTAGAACAGGCGATCGCGCTCGGAGACCTCGCCCTTCAGCGCTCGCTCAGCGACCTCGGCCTGGCGCAGCAGCAGCCAGCCGATCATGAGGTCGCCGGAGGTCATGAGCAGGCGCGTGGTGTTGAGGCCGACGCGGTAGATCTCCTGTGAGCTCGCCTGCGCCGCCATGGCCCACTGGCCCATGACTCCGACGATGGCCTGGACATCCTCGAGTGCCTTGCCGAGCAGCTCGCGCTCGACAGCGAACTTGCCTGAGCCATCGTCGCCCTTGACCGTCTCGGTGATCTGCGTGGCAATGAAGAACAGTGCCTTGAACTGATCCTTGACCATCTTGCGGAAGAAGAAGTCGAGACCCTGGATAGCGGTCGTGCCTTCGTACAGCGTGTCGATCTTGGCGTCGCGGATGTACTGCTCGGCGGGATAGTCCTGCAGGAAGCCACTGCCGCCGTAGGTCTGCAGCGCCACGGCGAGCATCTCGTACGAGCGCTCGGAGCCGACACCCTTGACGATCGGCAGCATGAGGTCGTTGATGCGTACGGCCATGTCGAGATCGATGTCGGCATTGCCGGCCTCGCCCATCTCGATCATGTCCTGCCAGTAGGCGGTGTAGGCAATGAGTGCGCGCATGCCCTCGGCATACGACTTCTGCAGCATCAGGCTGCGGCGCACATCGGGGTGATGGGTGATGGTCACCCGGGGGGCCGTCTTGTCCATCTGCATCGTCAGATCAGCACCCTGCACACGAGTCTTCGCATACTCGAGTGCATTGAGGTATCCGGTCGAGAGCGTGGCTATGGCCTTGGTGCCCACCATCATGCGCGCGTACTCGATCACCTTGAACATCTGCGCGATGCCATCGTGCACATCGCCGATCAGCCAGCCGATGGCCGGCTCCTTCTCGCCGAAAGTCATCTCGCAGGTGGTCGAGACCTTCAGGCCCATCTTCTTCTCGACGTTGGTGGCGTAAACACCGTTGCGTCCTTGAATTTCACCGGTCTCGAGATCGACGAAGTACTTGGGCACCAGGAAGAGCGAGAGTCCCTTGGTACCCGGGCCGGCACCTTCGGGACGAGCGAGAACGAGATGCACGATGTTGTCGGTCATGTCGTGCTCACCGGAGGTGATGAATCGCTTGACGCCCTCGATGCGCCACGTGCCATCGCCGTTGTCGAATGCCTTCGTGCGACCGGCACCGACATCGGATCCCGCATCGGGCTCGGTGAGCACCATCGTGGCGCCCCAGCCGTTGTCGATCATCAACTGGGCCCAGCGCTTCTGGTCGGCATTGCCGAGGCTGTCGACGATGCTGGCGAAGCCGGGGCCTGACATGAACATGAACGCGGCGGGGTTGGCGCCAAGCAGGAGCTCGCTGGCTGCCCAGCGCAACGACGGCGGAGCGCCGGTGCCGCCAAGGTGCTCGGGGAGATCGAGGCGCCACCACTCGGAGTCCATCAGCGCGGCGAAGCTCTTCTTGAAGCCCTCAGGCATGACGACTGTCTTGGTCGCAGGGTCATAGATCGGAGGGGTGCGGTCAGCCTCGGCGAAGGATTCCGCCAGCGGGCCGGTGGCCAGGCGATCGACCTCGTGGAGGATCTCGCGGGCGGTGTCGACGTCCATCTCGGCGTACGGGCCCGAGCCCATGCGCTCTCCGGCTCCGAAGACCTCGAAGAGGTTGAACTCGAGATCGCGGACATTGCTTTTGTAGTGGGACATCGCCATTCCTCAATCGTGGTTACTCGCCAGTAACAACATGATGCCCCCCTTTGGTTGCCATTGCAAGCGCTCTGGGCACGGACGGAGCTGGCGTTGCCCCAAGCGTCGGGAACAATGTCCCCATGACCGCGTCGTGGAGCACCTCGGTGACCCCCGTGGCTCCGCCGCGCGCGGCTAACCCGCGACTTCGCTTCCTTATCTATGCAGCCACCGTCACCGGCATCTGGTCCGGCCTGCTCTGCCTGCTGGTTTTCGGCATCGGCCACCTCGCCCACGTGAGCTTCGTAGTCGAGCAGCCCGACGGCTCCCTGGCACCGATCAGCTGGCTGGCTGTCTTGCTCGTGCCGCTGCTGGTTGCCTACGTGGCGGCCCTGCTGTCGGCCCTGCTGCGCGGGCGAGCGCACGGCGGCCGCATTGTCTTCTGGCTGGGCACCGTGCTGGCGATTGCCAGTGCCTACGGACCGCTCTCCCAGCCCATCGGCTGGTCATCGCGTGTCCTGCTGCTGATCATGCATGCGATCACCTGGGCACTCGTGGTGCCGCAGCTCGCGCGCATCGTGGGCGATTCCGAACCGGGGGCATCCGTTGACCGCAGTGAGTGAGATCCCCGATCGTTCCGTGGTGGTCGCTGCCGTAGTCGCGATGCGTCCGCGTCAGTGGCTCAAGAATGTTCTCGTCTTCGCAGCGCCGCTGGCCGCAGGCTCACTCTTCGAGCCAGACGTCCTGATTCCGTCACTCGTCGCCTTCGTCGCGTTCTGCCTGATCTCGAGCTCTACCTACATCATCAATGATCTGCGCGACATCCCGGCAGATCAGCAGCATCCGACCAAGCGCGCAAGACCGATTCCCGCAGGCCACCTTCCCCGCACCGCCGCCGTTGTCGAGGCACTGGTGCTGGCGCTGCTCGCTGTCGCGATCTCCGCGGCAGTGCGACCCGCGCTCGTCGCAGTCGTAGTCGTCTACTTCATCTTCACCCTGTCGTACTCGCTCTTCCTCAAGCACGAGCCCGTCATCGAGCTGGCGCTTCTCGCCATGGGCTTCCTGCTGCGCGCGATTGCCGGCGGTGTCGCCTCGGATCTGCCGATCTCGCAGTGGTTCCTCATCGTCGCGGGCTTCGGCTCGCTGTTCATGGCCGCCGGCAAGCGAGCGAGTGAACTGCAGGCCGCAAATGCAGTGGGCGAGGGCACTGCAGTCACGCAGCGCAAGAGCCTGGCGGGCTACACGCCCGGCTACCTGCGCTTCGTCTGGGGCACCGCCGCCGCCGTCACCATCAGCGCGTACTGCCTGTGGGCCTTCGACGTCGCGAGCCAGCCTGCCAGCCTGCCGTGGGCAGAGTGGAGCATCGTGCCGTTCGTGCTCGCGATCCTGCGCTATGCCGTGGTGATCGATAACGGTGGCGGCGAAGCACCTGAGGATGCCGTGCTGCGTGACCATGTGCTGCAGATTCTCGGCCTGGCCTGGATCATCCTGTTCGCACTCGGCGCGCTGGGGGTCTGACATGAGTACCAAGGCCGTCAAGAAGTCGATCGCACCGGTGAACCCACTGCGGCGCGACGACAACGAGCGACTCCTGACCGGATGGGGCCGCACGGCGCCGAGCATGGCGCACGTGGTGCGACCGGAGTCGGTCGACGAAGTGCGTGATCTCGTCGCCAAGGCGGGCGAGCGCGGCATCCTCGCGCGAGGTCTCGGCCGCTCCTATGGCGATGCGGCGCAGGCCGGTGGCGGCACGGTTCTCGACATGAGTGCCTTCGATTCGATCGACCTCGACACCGTGCACGGAACCGTGACCGCAGGCTCGGGCATCAGCCTCGACGCATTGCTCAAGACCCTCGTACCCGCCGGCTATTTCGTGCCGGTGACTCCGGGCACGCGCATGATCACTGTCGGTGGTGCCATTGCAGCCGACGTACACGGCAAGAACCATCACGTCGAGGGCAGTTTCGGCTCGCATGTGCACGCACTCGATCTCGTCACCGGTCACGGGCGCGTCGAGGATCTCGCGCCCACGCGCAAGGCAGATCACTTCTGGGCAACCGTCGGCGGCATGGGCCTGACCGGAGTGGTGACCAAGGCGACCTTCGATCTCATCCCGATTACCAGCTCGCTCATCAGCGTCGACACCGTGCGCTGCCCTGATCTCGACTCGGTGATGTCGAGCATGGTCGAGCACGACGACAACTACCGCTACAGCGTGGCCTGGATCGACTCAGTCTCGCCGTCGGGCCGAGGTGTCATTACCCGCGGCGACCACGCACCTTCCTCGCAACTCGATCCGAAGCAGGCGGAATCCCCGCTCGCCTACGATCCGAAGATCGTGGCCACGGCGCCGCCGTTCGTGCCCTCCGGCCTGCTGAACAAGTTCACCGTGCGTGCCTTCAACGAAGCTTGGTTCCGCAAGGCGCCGAAGAGCCGGCAGGGCGAACTGCAGCCGATCGGCGAGTTCTTCCATCCGCTCGACGGCGTGCAGGAGTGGAACCGCGTCTACGGACCTGGCGGCTTCATTCAGTATCAGTTCGTCGTGCCCGACTCGGCCGGCTACCTCATCGACTATGCACTCAAGCGGCTGCGCGAAGTCGGAGCCCCGAGCTTCCTGACCGTTCTCAAGCGCTTCGGCGCCGCGAATCCGGCACCCCTGTCATTCCCGCAGCCCGGCTGGACTCTCGCTGCCGACGTCCCCGCCCGGGTCGAGGGCCTCGGCGGTGTCCTAGACGAGCTCGATGGTCTCGTCGCGGCGAGTGGCGGACGTCTGTACTTCGCGAAGGACTCCCGTCAGTCACCGGAGATGGTGGCGCAGACCTACCCGCGCCTTGCCGAATGGCAGGGTGTGCGTGATCAGATGGATCCTCGCGGCATTTTCACCTCCGATCTCGCGCGACGCCTGTCGCTCTAGTCGTACTCACCGCATCACCAACTCAGGGAGATCACATGATGGACGCACTCGGCGAGCCGCAGTCGGTTCTGGTACTCGGCGGCAGCAGCGAGATCGCCCTCGAGACGGTGAAGGCGTTGCCACGCAATCGCCTGCGCAGAGTGCTCCTCGCCGGGCGTCCGAATGCCGCTCGACACGCAGCCGTGGAGTCGCTCACCGCGCTCGGCATCGCGGGTGTCGAGGCAGTCGACTTCGACGCCAAGGACACCTCGTCACATGGCGCCGTCATCGATGGCGTCTTCGATGCGAGCGATGTCGACCTGGTCATTCTCGCCTTCGGTGTGCTCGGCGATCAGGATGCTGCCGAGGCAGATCCGAGCCTGGCGGTCGAGGTGGCCACCACGAACTACACAGGTGCTGTCAGTGTCGGTCTTCATGTCGCGCGCCGACTGCGCAAGCAGGGCCACGGCGCACTCGTCGTGCTCTCCAGCGTTGCTGCCGATCGCGCGCGTCGCGCGAACTATGTCTACGGCTCGACGAAGGCCGGGCTTGACGCTTTCGCTCAGGGCCTCGGCGATGCCCTCCACGGCTCAGGTGCCTCGGTACTCGTCGTGCGCCCCGGATTCGTGCGCACCCGCATGACCGCCGGCATGCCCGAAGCCCCCATGACCACGAACCCGCAGGATGTTGCCGAGATCATCGTGAAGGCACTGCGCAAGGGCAAGGAGACCGTCTACGCGCCGGGCCCGCTGATGTATGTCATGGGCGTCATGAAGAATCTGCCGCGCCCGGTCTTCCGCAAGATCAGCGAGAAGCAGGGCTAGTCACTTCTTAGCGCGCTGCTTGCGATACGTGTCGAGATCGAAGTAGTCGCGCCAGAGGCAGATCTTTCCGTCGCGCACCTTGAAGAGTGCCGCGATCGGGATCTCGATCCAGGTGCCATCGACCAGGAAGCAGTCGACCCGCTCGTTCATGACGGTGTCTCCCTGCTCGATTTGCTCCAGCACGCGCCATTCGATGTCGGTGGCCTCTTGCGTGACACCCGCGCTCAGCACCTTGCGCACGCCCTCAGGCCCGTAGACCTTGCCCATCGGCACGTTGTCGTACTCGATGTCGTCGGTGACGAGCGAGCAGGCGCGATCGAGGTCGCGTGCCTCGCACGCACGCACCAGTGCGGTGACGAGCTCGCCAGGGGTCATCGATGTACCACGCGCACGGGCAGCTCGAGCAGGCCGCGCAATCCATAGCTGGGCCCATAGCGAAGTGCGGCACGATCGACGACTTCGAGTGCAGTGACATTCTCGGCGAGTGCGCGAAGTGCCGACGATGCCTCGATGCGTGCGAGACCGGCGCCGACGCACACGTGAATGCCGTGCCCGAAGGAGAGGTGCTCCTTCACGTTCTCGCGCAGCGGATCGAAGGAATCGGCATTCGGGAACACCGACTCATCGCGATTAGCCGAGCTGTAGGCGAGGAATACGGTGCTCTCGGCCGGCAGGTGCACGCCGTGGAAGTCGACATCGCGCGTGACTCTGCGCCACAGTCCCATCACGGGGGCTGCCATGCGGATGCCCTCCTCGACCACTCCCTTGCGGAAGGCCTCGTCATCGCGTACGCGATCCCAGATGGCCGGATCAGACGCACGCATCTCGTCGAGATGGCAGAGGATCTCGCCGAGGGAGCGGATGGTGGTCTCGTTGCCGGCGACGATGAGCTCGCGCACGAGCCAGACGAGTTCCTGATTGGTCAGGGGAGTCTCGCCCTCCTCCGCCGTGACCAACTGGCTCAGGAGATCCTCGCGCGGATTCGCGCGGCGATCGTCGAGGATCTCGCAGATGACGGTCTGGAATTCGAGGATGTCGTTCTCCACCTCGATCCATCGCTCAGCCGTGAGCTTGCCGCCGAGCGAGGCATTCGAGGAGTCGGACCAGCGGCGCAGGTCATCGCGGTACTTATCCTCGATACCCAGGATGCGCATGATCGCCCAGACCGGAAGCGGCACCGTGATGTTCTCGACCGCATCGATCACTTCGCCATCGACGAGTCGGGCCGCGATCTGGTCGGCGACCTCGTCGACGAGTGGTTCCATCCAGTTCAGCGATCGCACGGTGAAACTGCGATTGACCATCTTGCGATAGCGCGTGTGCTCAGGCGCATCGTTGTTGCCGAGCGCAGGCGTGTAGGGGTAACCCTTCGATCGGATCTCGGCGAGCTGATCGGCGATCTCGGCCGGCGGCTCACTTCGGCGGGCATGCGGCATCAGGTTCGAGAAGAGACCCGGATCCATGAGCGCTTCGCGCACATACGGCCAGGTGGTGACGAAGAAGAGACCGGGAGTATCGGGGATCTCGTAGACCGGCGCCTCGGCACGCAGCATGGCGTACGAGGGGAAGGGATTCTGGTAGAACGAATCGTCATGCGGATTCACGGCGGGGATCGTGGCTGACGTCATGGCGCCACGGTAGGGCAGATTCTGGAGTCCATCAAGAGAAACTGTCATCTTGGGCGGTCTCGGCTAGGGTCTCGCTGGGCCGTCACGGTCAACACATACGTGAGGCTTAGTGAGGGAGAGCCATGTCGATCAAGCACTCTGCTGAGTCGCTGGTCGAGCGCGGCCTTGAGACCTATCCCGGCGAAGTCGTCAAGCGCTTCTATGAGCTGCAGCTGACCGACAAGGCCATGGGCCTGGCCGCCCAGGGATTCATTGCACTGCTTCCGATGATCATCGTCGTAATCTCCGTTGTCCTCAGACAGAACGGAGCAGTCGTCGGCAAGTTCATCATCGACCGCTTCTCGCTCGGTGGTGCCGGTGAAGAGGCAGTGACCGCCCTCTTCGCCACCTCAGTCACCGTGGCAGCGGTCTCCTGGCTGGCCGTCGTGCTCACCACATTGTCAGCGCTGTCCCTGGCCCGACGACTCGCCTCGGTCTATGCCTCGATCTTCGATGCACCCAAACTGCCGGGCCGACAGGTGTGGCGGGCGCTGCTGTGGATCTTGCTTCAAGTGATCATGATCTGCGCCGCAGCCGGTCTTCGCGACGTCTGGCGACACGGAGGCCTAGCCCTCACCATGCTCGCGGGTCTGCTTCTCGCCGTTCTCTGGGGGGCCGGAGATGCCTTCGGGGTACACCTCCTCGTCCCCTCTGTCGGTCGAGGCCAACTGGTCGCTGTCGGCGTCCTCAGTGCAATCGGGCACATCGCACTGTCGATGTGGTCAATCTTCTATATGCCTCGTGCCTTGGAGTCCCAGGCCGAGCAATTCGGTGCCATAGGTGTCACCTTTGCCCTCTTCACGCTCATCCTCGTAGCGGTCGTGATCATGCTCGTGGCCCCGCTCATGGTGTCGACGTGGGAGATTCGGAAGCAACGTCACTCGCAGCATCCCTGAAGGGTCGCGCCCGCTGATAGCGTCTCGCTCCAAATGTGGGCGCGACGTGCGCCGGTTCCGGAAAGGTGATGTGTCCATGCGAGTGTCGTATGTCGTGCTGTACGTGAATGATGCGGAGCTGTGCCGTCGATTCTGGCTAGACCAAGTCGGGATGATCGAGAAGGACCGCAAGCAGGCCGGCGACTTCACGATCGTTCAAGTCGGCTTCGCGGATCAGGACTTTGCCTTCGAACTGGTTCCGTTGGCCCTGATGGCCGACAATCCCTACGGTCTCGATCTTGCTACGCCCTCCATCGCCCTGCATGCCGATGACCTGGAGACGACTCGAGCGCACTTGATCGAGCATGGCGTGGAGGCAATGGAGATCGGCGACCATGGCGGAGTGATGAGCTTCGCCTTCAGTGATCCCGAGGGTCGCTGGTTCGCTGTCACGAGCTGACGCATGGAGCGGGTGACGGGATCCGTCGCTCCGCTACCGCGAAGCTCCTCCCGATTCCCGACAACTCTTCGGGTCGAATAGTGAAGGCCCCCGAGAACCTTCGGGGGCCTTCACTATTCGAGCGGGTGACGGGAATCGAACCCGCGCTCCAACCTTGGGAAGGTTGTGTGATGCCATTTCACTACACCCGCGAGGTGCAGGGAGATACTACCGAGAGGCGTTGATGGTCTTCGTGAGTGCCGTCAACTGGGTACCCACGGCCGCGAACTTCGCCAGTTTTGCGTCGGCGTCGCGCTTGGCTCCGAAGGCCTCGAATAGGCCGAGCTTCGGCTGAAGGATCGGCGTCACCTGATTCAGTGCTGCCAGTGCTCGATCATGCGAGGACGTGAAGGCTCGTTCGGCCGCTCGCGAGGCGGCGAGAACCTTGGTCTTGCTCGCGCCGGAGGCGGCCAGCGACGCGGTGAGTGCGGTGGCGTTCTTCACACCTTCGAGACTGGAATCTGCCTGGGCAATCAGCGACTTGGCCTGGCCCAACTCGGCCTCGCTGAGTCGATCCCCGTAGTCGCGCACATAGCTGGCCAGCAGGTCGTTCAGGTCTGCGCGGAAGGCGACGACCGCCTTGGCAGCAGCGGCCGAGGCCTTCACCGACGTCGCATTCACTCCTGCATGAACGATCACCGCGGCCGAGGCTGTCGGGGCGAATGCAGGAACGAGGGCTGTGGCGAGAGCAGCGCACAGGGCGGCACTGCAAACGGCTCGGGTGATTCGGCGCATGGGTCCATTGGACCACGTGAAAGCGAATGCTCCTGCACGGGTCGGTCGTCGACTTTCGCGCTAGCCTCCTGTCATGGAGCAGCGCAACGTACTCGGCGGATCACTTGAGGTCTGCAGTCTCGAGCCGCTGACGGGTTTCTACCGCGATGGCTACTGCAACACCGGCCCCGATGACATCGGTTCGCACACTGTGTGCGCGGTCGTCACGGCTGATTTCCTCGCGCACCAGGCTCTGATCGGCAATGACCTCTCCACGCCCATGCCGCAGTACGGATTCCCCGGACTCCAGCCGGGTGACCAGTGGGGGGTATGCGCCGGGCGCTGGCTGCAGAGCTTCGAGGCGGGCGTTGCCGCACCGGTCGTCCTTCGGGCTACCAATGAGGCGGCGCTGGAGTTCGTTCCCCTGGACGCCCTCGTGGATTCGGCCGCAGATGCCCCCGATGACCTTTCGGGGCTATTGCCGTAACCGTCGCATCTGCGGGCGAGTAATCTCGTCCCGTGCTGCTTTCAGATCGCGATATCAAGGCCGAGATTGCCGCGGGCCGTGTTGCCCTCGAGCCCTACACCGAGGCGATGATCCAGCCGTCGAGCATCGACGTGCGCCTGGATCGCTGGTTCCGGGTATTCGAGAATCACAAGTACCCGTACATCGACCCGAGCCAGGAGCAGCCTGACCTGACCCGCATGATCGAGCCCGAAGGCGACGAGCCCTTCGTGCTGCATCCGGGCGAGTTCGTGCTGGGCTCGACCTTCGAGGTCGTCAGCCTTCCCGATGATGTTGCCGGCCGACTGGAGGGCAAGAGCTCGCTGGGTCGCCTTGGCCTCCTCACTCACTCGACCGCAGGCTTCATCGACCCGGGATTCTCCGGTCACGTGACCCTTGAACTGTCGAATGTCGCGAACCTGCCGATCGTGCTGTACCCCGGAATGAAGATCGGCCAGCTGTGCCTGTTCCGCCTGTCGTCGCCGGCCGAGCACCCCTACGGCTCGGAGAAGTACGGCTCGCGTTACCAGGGTCAGCGTGGACCGACGCCGTCGCGCTCGTACGCGAACTTCCATCGCACCCAGGTGTGATCACCCGCTCATGACGAAGGCCCCGCGGATATCCGCGGGGCCTTCGTCATGAAGAACTACTTCTTGCTTGCCTCGAGCAGCAGCGTCGCGACATCGAGAACCTCGACGCCTTCGGCAACGCCCTCGGACTGACGAGCAGTCACGGCATCGTTCAGCATGACCGAGCAGAACGGGCAGCCGACGGCGATCTTCGATGCACCGGTGGCGATGGCCTCATCTCCGCGGTTCTTGTTGATCTGGGTGCCGATCTTCTCCTCCATCCACATGCGTGCGCCGCCAGCGCCGCAGCAGAAGGACTTGTCGCCGTGGCGAGGCATCTCGACCTTGGTCGCACCGGTCGACTCGATGAGCTCGCGCGGCGGGACGTAGACGTTGTTGTGACGGCCCAGGTAGCACGGGTCGTGGTACGTGACCGTGGTGCCGACCTCGGAGATCGGGGTGAGACGGCCTTCCTTCACCAGCTGATTGAGGAGTTCGGTGTGGTGCACGACCTCGTAGTTGCCGCCCAGCTGGGGGTACTCGCGCTTGAGGGTGTTGAGGCAGTGCGGGCAGGTCACGACGATCTTGGTCGCCTTGATCTCGTTGAGCACCTCGACGTTCTGCATGGCCTGCATCTGGAAGAGGAACTCGTTGCCGGCACGACGTGCGGGATCACCGGTGCAGGTCTCGCCCTCGCCGAGCACCATGAAGTTGACGCCTGCGATGTTGAGTAGCTCGGCGACATTCTTCGTGGTGCGCTTGGCGCGATCCTCGAATGCACCGGCGCAGCCGACCCAGAACAGGTAGTCGACGTCAGCGGGAATCTCATCCTCGCCCTCCATGCCGAATACCTTGACCTCGAAGTCGACCTCGGCGATCCAGGCATTGCGATCACTCGCATTCATGCCCCAGGGATTGCCCTTGTTCTCGATGTTCTTGAACAGGCCGTTGAGCTCGCTCGGGAAGTCGGTGGCGATCATGACCTGGTTGCGGCGCATATCGGCGATGTGATCGATGTGCTCGATGTCGACCGGGCACTGGTTGACGCACGCGCCGCACATCGTGCACGACCAGAGAACGTCGTCGGCGATGATCGGCAGCTCGGCGCCGGTCGAGCGGTGACCGTCGAAGGTGTAGCCGTCCTCGGCAGCGTGATCGCTGCCCTCGCGCGAGCCGATGAACGGGCGCATGACCTCGGTCTGCACGCTCTCGGGAAGCTTCGCGAGGACTTCCTCGTTCACCTCGCCGAGGCCGGGGTGAGTGCCCTTCGCTGCCTTCAGGTACGGAGCCTGCGCGAACATGGTGTCGCGCAGATCCATCATGAGCAGCTTGGGCGACAGCGGCTTCTCAGTGTTCCAGGCCGGGCACTGCGACTGGCAGCGACCGCACTCGGTGCACGCCATGAAGTCGACGTAGTTCTTCCAGGTGAAGTCACCGATATGACCCTTGCCGAATGATGCGTCGTCCGGCGGATCCTCGAAGTTGACCGGCTCGCCCTTGTAGTAGATCGGCAGCAGTGGGCCAAGCGCGTTCGGGCGGCGCGAGGTGTAGACGTTCACCGGTGCAGCACCGATGTGCAGATGCTTGGAGTTCAGCACGATGAGCAGGAAGCTCAGGATCACCAGGATCTGCAGCCAGATGCCGATCGTCTCGATCGCGACGAGCGTGCTCTCGGAGAGGCCGTTCATCCACGAGCCGACCCAGTCGGAGACGAATGCGCCGTTCTCGAACGGCAGGTTGCCGAGTGCCGACTGAGCGCCGCGGTAGAGGAACAGCGTCCAGACAACATTGAAGATCATGAAGAGAATCAGCCAGGCACCCTTGGTGTGCGAGCCGAAGAAGCGCGAGCGGCGGCCTTCCTTCGACGGATCATTCTTCGCGCGAATGAGGCCGAACATGATGATGCCGACCAGCACGAGCAGTGCGAAGAGATCCTCGGCGAAGCCGACGATGGCCCAGCTGCCGACGATCGGCACGCCGAAGTCGGAGATGAACAGCGCGCCGTAGCACTCGAGAATCGTCAGGCCGAGAACGAGGAAGCCCCAGAAGGCGAAGACATGGGCGATGCCCGGGATGGTCCACTTCAGCAGCTTCTTCTGACCGAGCACCTCGAAGGCCTCGGCCTCGACGCGCTTCGGCACCCCCTTCAGCCGGCCGTAGGCGGGCTTGCCGCTTCCGGCCAGGGAGATGAGGAACCAGCTCCGGCGGGCGGCGAAGCCCAGGAGCACGACAGTGAGGGCAATGCCGACGACGGCACGAAGAACCATGGAATCCACGAGGCGACACTACTGCCGCCGTGGGGAGCGGACGAGGCCTAAAGCCGCCTGATGCCCCTATATAGGCGTGAGTCTGCCCACACGGCACGGCAACGTGACCTCGGCATCGGCTCTCGGCCGAGGTCTGCCCTCGGCCGGCAAGAGTTCGAACTACGCTGACGCGACAGTCGAAGACAGTGGAGCGGAGGGGAGTGCGCATGAACTCGAATCCGCTTGGTGACGTCGTCTCCGGCCAGTATGAGCGCTGGGTGTATCCGGATCCGATCCTCGATCTGCCGGCCTGGACCGACTCCCGATGGGAATGGTTCGACCCCAGTCACGCCCATCGCCTGCTCTGGCCCGATCGCAGCTATCGCCCTGATCTGCGGATCCTGATCGCCGGCTGCGGCTCCAACCAGGCCGCCGTCCTGGCGTACACGAATCCGACCGCGAGCATCGTCGCGATCGACGTGAGTCAGTCATCCCTGGATCACCAGGGTTTTCTCCGGGACAAGTACGGGCTCACGAATCTCGAGCTGCACCGACTTCCGATCGAGGACGTGGGTTCCCTTCAGCAGGACTTCGATCTCATCGTGTCGACCGGAGTTCTCCATCACCTCGCTGATCCCCAAGCGGGGATGGATGCCCTGGCCGCATGCCTGCGAGTCGATGGCGTGATGGCGATCATGCTCTACGCCAAGTACGGCCGCATCGGAGTCGAGATGCTGCAAGGACTCTTTCGCGAACTGGATCTGCGACAGGACGAAGAGTCGATCGCGATAGTGCGCACAGCCCTGTCCTCGCTTGCTCCCGCGCATCCGGTGCAGGGCTACCTCGGTATTGCGCCGGATATCTCCTTTGACGCGGGACTCGTCGACACCTTCCTCCATGGCCGTGAGCGCAGCTACACGGTCGACGACTGCCTGGACTTAGTGGAGAAGTCCGGCCTGGTTTTCCAGGACTGGTTCCTGAGATCTCCTTATGAGCCGACTCCGGCGACCCAGCGGCTGATCGCCGAGCAGATCGACGGAGTGCGCACCGTGGAGCAGATCCTGGCGCGGGTGAGTGGGCTACTTCCCCCCGAGCAGCGTGAGGCGACCTCGCTCGAGGCGTTCGG
>JBEGLG010000114.1:0-3375 GCA_041183645.1 Actinomycetota bacterium
GTCCTGGATCACGCGCTCATTCCATCACTTCATGACGACGAACGGCGGCAATCGATCGATCGGGCTCACCCAGCGCGTCACCAGAAGCGCAGTGAGCGACTGGGCGAGAAGCAGGCCGACGAGCACGAGGAGCTGAATCTGTGCAGCCAATGCCGGACTCGCGCCGCCGAGAAGCAGGCCGACGAACGCGCCGGGGAGTGTCACGAGTCCGGCGCTCTTGGTCTGGTCGAGTGCGGGCACGAGTGATCGCTGCGTCGCACGATGGGCGAATTCCCTGCCAGCCCGCTGCACGGTCGCGCCGAGAGCCAGGTAACCCTCGAACTCATTCCAGTTCGCGCGAATGTCATCGCGTAGTCGCAAGCCGGCGAGTGAGGCCGCGGTCATGGCACCGCCGATCATCTGCGCCGAGAACGGGAGCATGCTCTGCGCCGTGCGCGGCAGCGCACCGGTCACGAGAACGATCGCGATCGTCGCGGCGGCGCCCAGCCCGATAGCGAGGAGGACGCGCAGATAGTCGCGTCGGTCGCCGCCGATGCGCCGCGTGGAGGTCCAGGCAGCAACCAGCAGCATGACCGCGAGATAGACATACGCACCCTCGGGATGCGTGAAGATCCAGGCGATGATCAGCGCAACCAGAGTGAGCTGCACGAGGGCCCGAAGTATCGAGACCAGCAGCTCGCCCTTGAGCCGAAGGGCACCGAGACGGAAGACCGCGAGTGCTGCCGCTGTCAGCAGCACCAGGGCCACCGCAGTGCGGATCACCTGCTCGGTCTGGCTGGCATCCACGCCTCGATACTAGGGAGCATTCGACCGCTCGCTGCCGCCTCAGGCGCCGAGCGCGCGGCTCACTAGGATTTTGCCCTATGAGTACGAGTGCGCGACTGCCCGAGAAGCCGACCCTCGATGGCGTGGAGGACACCTGGGCTGCGGCCTGGGAGGAGCAGGGCACCTACCGCTTCGACCGCTCCAAGACCCGCGAGCAGGTCTTCTCGATCGACACCCCGCCGCCCACCGTCAGCGGCTCGCTGCATGTCGGCCACGTCTTCTCGTACACCCACACCGACTGCATGGCCCGCTACAAGCGCATGCGCGGCTTCGAGGTGTTCTACCCGATGGGCTGGGACGACAACGGCCTGCCAACCGAGCGCCGCGTGCAGAACTACTTCGGCGTGCGCTGCGATCCGAGCCTGCCCTACGACCCCGACTTCACTCCCCCGGCCGAGCCCGATGCGAAGCACCAGATTCCGATCTCGCGCAAGAACTTCGTCGAGCTCTGCGAGAAGCTCACGGTCGAGGACGAAGTCGTCTTCGAGCAGCTGTGGCGTCGCATGGGCCTGTCGATCGACTGGTCGCAGACCTACCAGACCATCGATGCCAATGCGCAGCGCGTGAGCCAGTTGGCCTTCCTGCGCAATCTCTCACGCGGCGAGGCCTATCAGTCCGAGGCGCCGACTCTGTGGGATGTCACCTTCAAGACAGCCGTGGCCCAGGCCGAGCTCGAGGACCGCGAGCGCCCCGGTGCCTATCACCGCATCGGCTTCCCGACCACCGCCGATCCCTCGACTCTCGTCTTCATCGAGACCACGCGTCCCGAGTTGCTCGCTGCCTGCGTGGCACTAGTCGCGCATCCCGATGACGAGCGCTACCAGCCGCTCTTCGGCACGACGGTCACGACTCCGGCCTTCGGTGTCGAGGTGCCCGTTCTCGCTCACACTCTCGCCGATCCTGAGAAGGGCTCCGGAATCGCGATGATCTGTACCTTCGGCGATCTCACCGACGTCACGTGGTGGCGTGAGCTGAACCTGCCGACACGCCCGATCATCGGCTGGGACGGCCGCATCCTTCCCGACGTTCCCGAATGGATCAGCACCGCCGAGGGCGTGGCGAACTACGAGACCATCAAGGGCGCGACCAGCCACACTGCCAAGGAGCGCATGGTCGAGATCCTCTCGACCAGCGGCGCCATGGTGGGCGAGCCGAAGCCCATCACTCATCCGGTGAAGTTCTTCGAGAAGGGCGACAAGCCTCTCGAGATCGTCACCACCCGCCAGTGGTACCTCACCAACGGCGGTCGCAATCCGCAGCTGCGCGATGAGCTGCTCGAGCGCGGTCGTCAGCTCACCTGGCATCCGGCGCACATGCAGGTGCGCTACGAGAACTGGGTCGAGGGCCTCAATGGCGACTGGCTTGTCTCGCGTCAGCGCTTCTTCGGCGTGCCGATCCCGGTGTGGTACCGCCTCGATGATGCCGGCAATCCGATGTACGACCAGATCATCGTGCCGGCCGAGTCAGCACTGCCGATCGATCCGTCGACCGATGCCCCCGAGGGATTCACCGAAGCCCAGCGTGGCGTGCCCGGTGGCTTCATGGGCGATCCCGATGTCATGGACACCTGGGCCACCAGTTCGCTCACCCCGCAGATCGCCGGCGGCTGGGAGCGCGACCCCGATCTCTTCTCGCGTGTCTTCCCGATGGATGTTCGCCCGCAGGCACACGAGATCATCCGCACCTGGCTGTTCTCGACCGTCGTGCGCGCCGACCTCGAGGAGCACGTGCTTCCGTGGCAGCATGCTGCGATCTCCGGCTGGATCCTCGATCCCGATCGCAAGAAGATGAGCAAGTCGAAGGGCAATGTCGTCACGCCTGCTGACCTGCTCATCGAGTACAGCTCCGATGCCGTGCGCTACTGGGCCGCCTCCGGCCGCCCGGGCACTGACACCGCCTTCGACGTCGGCCAGATGAAGATCGGCCGTCGCCTGGCGATCAAGATCCTCAACGCCAGCAAGTTCGTGCTCGGCTTCGATGCGCAGGAGAACCCCGCCGCGATCACCGAGGCAGTCGACAAGGCGCTCCTCTCCCGGCTCGCGACCACGGTCGAGCAGGCCACGCGAGCCTTCGAGGACTTCAACTACGCCAAGGCCCTCGAGCTTGCCGAGACCTTCTTCTGGAACTTCACCGACGACTACGTCGAGCTGGTCAAGGAGCGCGCCTACGGGCAGCAGGGCGAGGAGAAGGCCGCATCGGCAAAGGCCACCCTGGCCGCAGCGCTCAAGACGCAGCTCGCGCTCTTCGCCCCGTTCCTCCCCTTCGTCACCGAGGAAGTGTGGTCGTGGTGGCAGGAGGGCTCGGTGCATCGCTCCGCATGGCCGACCACCGAGGGCCTGACCTTCGACGGCGCCGATGCCGACCTCATCACCGATCTCGCGGCCGTGCTCACCCAGGTGCGCAAGGCCAAGAGCGAGGCCGGCGCCTCGATGAAGGCCGAGGTCTCGACTGCCGTGATTACTGCGCCCGCCGCGGCGATCGCGCGCCTCACACTGGCCGAGGGAGATATCAAGGCCGTGGGGCGCATCGCCGAGCTCTCCTTCGCCGAGG
>JBEGLG010000115.1:0-2702 GCA_041183645.1 Actinomycetota bacterium
GCCTCGCGCACGCGATCCTTGCTCGCTGCGGCGCACAGGGTCAGGGCGCCGAGATTCGGTGTCGTGATCGTGGTGACCTCCTGCACCCTGCTGCTGTCGCCGGAGCAGAGGTCCAGACCCGAGGGCGTGCCCGGAGTCTCGGCAAGCGTGCTGCCGTCGGCCTTGAGCACTCGGACGAAGACCGGGCTCGATGCCTCGAGCGCCTCCAGGGCGATGCTGCTCTCGGAGCCGGTGCCGGGTTCCTGCAATTGCGCGGTGACATCGTCAAGGTGAGCTGAGACAATCTCGTGCACGGAGCCGAGGGTGACGCGGGTGACGAGGACAAATGAGGCAGCTCCGAGCGCAATGCCGATGATCAAGGTGGCGCTCACGGCTACGAGAACCGCTCGCGATCTGATCCCTCGGGGCATGAACTGCATTATTCGCCCAAGCGGTACCCGACACCGCGCACGGTGCTGATCAGCTCATTGCCGAGCTTCTTGCGCACTTGCAGGATGCACACTTCCACGACGTTGGGGTCGAGCTCAGGCTCATCCCACACGTGCTCCAGGAGCTCTCGCTTGCTCACGACCGAGCCTGCGCGCTGCGCCAGGTACAGGGTCACGTCGAATTCGCGAGGGGTCAACGTCACGTTCGTCGAGCCGAGCATGCACCGGTGCTTGCGTGGGTCGAGTCGGAGATCGCCGACGACGACCTCCTGCACGGCCGTATCGGGGCTTCGGCGCAGGAGCGATCGCATGCGAGCGAGCAGCACGACGGTGCTGAAGGGCTTGGTCAGGTAGTCGTCAACCCCGAGATCGAAGGCGTCAGCCTCGTCGTATTCGCCATCCTTCGCGGTCAGCATGATGATCGGTGTCTGATTGCCGGCAGCCCTGAGCCGCTCCACGACTCGGTATCCCGAGAGCCCCGGAAGCATGAGGTCGAGAAGTATCAGGTCGAATCCGCCGCTGAGGGCCCTAGCGAGCGCTGCGTCACCGTCATTGACCACCGTGACGTCGTAATCAGTGCGGCTGAGCCCCTGACGCAGGGCCTCGGCGAATCTGACCTCATCATCAGCAACCAGGACCCGCGGACTATTGCTCATGACCACATCGTCACATGTTCCGGAGGGTCTACTTCACGAGACTCAGCGATTGCTCAGTCAACGCAGAGTGACAGAACAGCCCCTACGCGCCCATCTGGGTGAGCAGTGCCGAGAGTGCTGCCTTCTCGGTCACCGCGTTCGGGCTCGTCGAACGGAGCTCTCGGAGCACGGTGTCGATCTTGTCGTCGACGGCGTGCCACGCATCAGGATTTCGTCGCTTCAGCGTTGCCTCCGCGTTGTCCCAGGCTGATTCGAGATCGGTGATTCGCGTCGTCGCATCCGACTGCTTGCCCGTGTCGAGCTTGGACAGGGTGTCCTGCGTGATCGTGATGAACGCGCTCATGTCGCCCAAGGGCGAGGCCGGGGCACTGGGTGCCGCGGGCGAGGCCGAAGTCGAGGTCGCGGAGTTCGCGGCGACAGCCGGGATCGCCGCCGCCTCTGCGTTGAGGGCGTTGGTGCGCCAGGCGTAGAAGGCACCCCCGACCACCACGACGAGAACGAGCACGACGACCGTCTGGATTAGTGCCGTGCGAGCAGACTCCGGTCGATGATGGGGCGCGGTCTCCGGGGCATCGAGTGCGGCGAGTTCGGCGGGATCTGTTGGCACGGTGATGACATCAGGCTTGCGCACTGAGAGGTAAATAACGATGCCGATGATCAGGGCGAGAAGGATCATGCTGGTCGTCGTGACACCCAGGTTGAGTCCTCCATTTGCGGTGGGCTGTGCCATCAAGTCGCCGATAGACGCGCCGAGCGGGCGCGTGAGGATGTAGGCAAGCCAGAAGGCGAGCACGGCATCGAGGCCGAGGCGCCAGGCAATCGTGATGATCGCGATGAGCCCCGCGCAGAGCAACCCTGTCTTCAGGTAGCCGACGCCCAGTCCCTCAGACACCAGGTCGCCGGTAGCCGTGCCCAGGGCGAAGGTGACCAGGATCGCCAGCCAGTAGAACGCCTCGCGTCGTCGCGTGTAGATCGAGTGAATCGACAAGGTGCGCTCGCTGGCATACCAAGCAAGGAACACCAGCCCGAGTGCGATCGAGAAGACAATCGTGCTGACCTCGAGGGGCACGCCGAGGTTGTCGGTCAGGTTGTCGGTGATGAGCGTGCCGAAGACGCTGACCAGGGCGACCGTCAGCCAGTACACGCCCGCGACGTATCGACGAAGGCTCATCTGGATCGTGAGCACGATCGCGAGCAGCCCGCCCGTGGCGACAGAGGTAAGGGTGAGACCCCAGTTCAGGTTGTAGTTGAGGAAGTCGGCGGCCGACTCACCCACCGTGGTGCACAGGATCTTGATGATCCAGAAGAAGATCGTGACCTCGGGCACCTTGTTGAGCAGGCGTCGGTTGAGGACTGTGGTCTTCGCTGGCGCGGCAGCGGTCGTCGGCATGCTGTGAGGCTATGTATGGCTCGCTGTGCGTTTCCTGAGTCGAGTCATCCCACCGGGTGGGTCAGTGATGCCCCTTCGTGACCATCACGATCATCTTCAGGTTCAGAACAGCGAAGCGCACGCCCTGGATGATCAGGTTGCTCCGTGCCCGGACCTCCGATGGTGTCGGCTGCGGAGCATTCGGGAAGGTCATGAGGTTGCTCATCGTGAACTCCTATTCGGGGATCA
>JBEGLG010000116.1:0-6857 GCA_041183645.1 Actinomycetota bacterium
CCTACCTGCAGTCTCGGCTCTCGGCCTCCGAGGATCGCTCGAGGGCGGTGCGACTGGGCGCGGCCGTGCTCGCCGTGGCGATCGTCACGGTGCCGCTCTCGTTGAATGAGGCGTGGCCTACGTGGTCGGCCGGGATCTCGTGGGTGCTGGCCTCGGCAGGCATGGGGCTGGCGGTGCCGTCCATCTCCGTTCAGGTATTCCGGCTCTCGCCTGAGCAGGATCAAGGAGTGAACTCGGCAGCGATCCAGATCGTCGATGCCGTCGGGTTCTCGGTCGCGGTAGCCGTGCTGGGCATCGGCTACGCCACCGCGGTCGCCCACGGCGGTGCCACGGCCGGCACCTTCACCGGCCTCTGGCTCGCCTCGGCGGGCATCGCCGTGCTCGCCGTCCTTCTCGCCGGGCGGATGAGCCCCGGTCGTTCGTGATCCTTCCTCGCTCGACGTAGGCGGACGATCATCTGAGAGGATGCAAGCGGAAGGTGTCCACCTAAGGAGAGTCATGTCGCGTCGTCTGCTTGCCCCCGTCCTGACCATCGCTGCCGCGAGCCTGCTGCTCGCCGCCTGCGGCCAGGCCTCTACTCCGTCGGCTGCGCCGACCACTGCCGCATCGGCCGCTGCCTCCGCAGCCGCAACCGATGAGTGCTCGCCCGCGAACCTCACCACCGTGACCGGCGGTCAGCTGACCATCGGCACCGACTCACCGGCCTACCCGCCTTACTTCGTCACCGATGACTCCACCAAGGAGAACGGTGATCCGGCCAGCGGCCAGGGCTTCGAGTCTGCAGTCGCCTACAAGGTCGCCGAAGGACTCGGCTTCACCAAGGATCAGGTGAAGTGGGAGGTCGTGCCGTTCAACTCCTCCTACGCGCCCGGCGACAAGAACTTCGACTTCGACATCAACCAGATCTCGATCACGCCCGAACGCCAGAAGGTCGTCGATTTCTCCGATGGCTACTACACCGTGAATCAGGCAGTCGTCGCTCTCGCCGACTCGCCGATCGCGAACGCCACCACCATCGCCGATCTCCAGAAGGCGAACCTCGGTGCTCAGGTCGGCACCACTTCCGCGAAGTTCATCGACGAGGTCGTCAAGCCCGCGAACCAGGCGCAGATCTTCAACGACACCAATGATGCGAAGAGTGCCATGCAGGCCGGCCAGATCGACGGTCTCGTCGTCGACCTCCCGACCGCGTACTACATCACTGCTGCCGAGATCGAGAACAGCAAGATCGTCGGACAGTTCGCGGCACAGGAGGGCGGCGAGCAGTTCGGCATGCTCTTCGCGAAGGGCAATCCGCTCGTCACCTGCGTGAACAAGGTCCTGGCCGATCTCAAGTCCTCCGGCGAGCTGCAGCAGATCCAGGATCAGTGGCTGGCAGGCGAGTCCGCTCCCTACATCAAGCAGTAAGCCCAAGGCAGGCGAAGACCCTATGTAGTCTTCGCCCGTGAACGCTCCCACGCCCGGCACTGAGATCGCGTACGTCGATCCTCAGCGCCGGGCGTTGGTGCGTCAGCGTGCCCGGCGGAATGCGCTCGTCGGCATGGGAAGCCTGATTGGCTTCGTCCTCGTCATCTCGGTGATCGTGTCGCGCACGCCGGGGTGGCCGGTCGTGCAGGAGACCTTCTTCAACGGCGAGGAGTTCGTCAAGACCTTCCCCGGCCTGCTGAGCGCCTTCATGCTCAATGTGCGCATCTTCGTGATCGCCGAGCCTCTCATCTTGATCCTCGGCCTGCTCGTAGCCCTCGCGCGCACCCTGCAGTCGCCGATCTTCCTGCCGGTACGAGTCATCGCCACGCTGTATGTCGACATCTTCCGCGGGATTCCGACCATCCTGGTGATCTTCCTGCTCGGCTTCGGCATTCCCGCACTGCGCCTGACGGGCGTGCCGAATGGCGCGATCTTCTGGGGCACGGCAGCACTCGTGCTCTCCTACGGCGCCTACGTGGCCGAGGTATTCCGAGCAGGTATCGGTTCCGTGCATCCGAGTCAGCGCATGGCCTCGCGATCACTCGGCCTGAGCTCATGGCAGACCAATCGCTATGTGGTGCTGCCGCAGGCGATTCGCAATGTGATCCCGCCGCTGCTCAATGACTTCATCTCACTTCAGAAGGACACAGCCCTCGTAGCGGTGCTGGGCCCGATCGAGGTGCTGCGGCAGGCGCAGATCGACACGTCGTCGTCGTTCAACTACACCCCGTATGTCGGCGCAGCGCTGATCTTCATCGCGCTCACGATTCCGATGACACGATTCGCCGACTGGGTGCAGGAGCGCTCGCAGCGCCGGCGCCGCGCAGGAGGTGGCGCATGAGCGGATCCATGCTCGACGTCTCAGGAGTCTGGAAGTCCTTCGAGGGGCATCCGGTGCTGCGCGGTCTCGACCTCACGATCGGTCATCATCAGGCCGTTGTCCTCATCGGCGCCTCGGGATCCGGCAAGTCGACTCTGCTGCGCTGCATCAACGGGCTCGTCATGGTCGACGCCGGTCGCATCGTGCTCGATGGCGAGCTCGACGTGACGTCCTTCGATACCGATATGGACGCCGCTCGCCGGCGCATCGGCATTGTCTTCCAGTCCTACAACCTGTTCCCGCACATGAGCGTGCTCGACAACGTCGCGCTGGCGCCGCGCAAGGTTCTGGGGCGCACCAAGGCCGAGAGTGTCGATGCAGCACGCGCACTTCTCGCGCGCTTCGGCCTGGAGGCCAAGGCCGAGGAGTATCCCGATCGCCTCTCAGGCGGCCAGGCGCAGCGCGTGGCCATCGTGCGCGCGCTCGCGATGGAGCCCGAGCTGATGCTCTTCGACGAGATCACGTCAGCACTCGACCCCTTGCTCGTCGGCGAAGTGCTCGAAGCCGTGCGCGAGCTCAAGGAGACCGGACTGACCCTGCTGATGGCGACCCACGAGATGGGCTTTGCCCGCGAGGTCGCCGACAAGGTGTGCTTCCTCAAGGACGGCATCGTGCTCGAGGAGGGCCCTCCGGAGATCATCTTCAGCGCCCCGCAGCGTGAGGAAACCCGTGAATTCCTGGCCCGCGTCCTGGGCTAGACGGGTGTCGTACGAGGGGATTTCGCGGATTCGCCTCTACAGTCGAGGCGTCGCGGGTGCATACGGCACCCCACTCGTATGGAGGTACAACCCATGGCATCGGTAAACGCCGGTCCTTCCGAAGCACAGCTCGAGGCTGGTGCGCTCAATGCCATCGCCCGCAACTGGTGGATCGTCCTGTTCTTCGGAATCATCAGCATCATCGTCGGCATCTTCTGCGTGATGCAGCCTGAGGACGCCATCGCGATCCTCGCCATCCTGTTCGCCATCTGGCTGCTCGTCACCGGCATCTTCTCGATCGTTCGTGCCTTCGCGCACGGTCTCTCGGGCGGCATGCGCGCGCTGTTCATCATCACCGGCGTGCTCTCGCTCATCCTGGGCGCCATCGCCTTCCGCGCCTGGGCCCACAACGACAACATCCTGCTCGCTGCCTGGATCCTCGCCATCTTCATCGGCGTGGGCTTCCTGTTCCGCGGCATGTCGGTGCTCTTCGCCGGCATCGAGGGTAAGGGCCAACCCGGTCGTGGCTGGAACATCTTCGCCGGCATCATCATCATCATCGCCGGCCTGATGATCCTGACTGTGCCGACCTCGGTCGTCGCACTCGCCTGGATCGTCGGCATCTGGCTGATCGTGATCGGCGTCTTCGAGATCATCAGCTCCTTCATCATCAAGGGTGCCGCCAAGTAATTCCGCACTTCGGTAGTGGCCTGCGTCGGATTCCGACGCAGGCCACTACTTTTATGCCGTGGCATCCGAGACCTCCCAGACCCTCGACCGCGGTCTCCGCGTGCTCGAGGCGCTCGCTGACGCGCCGGAGGGCCTCACGGTTACCGAGCTTGCCGCTCAGCTCGATATTGGCCGCACGGTCGTCTACCGACTCGTCGTCACCCTCGAGCAGCACGCCTTCCTCCGCCGCTCGCCTGATGGCAAGTGCCGACTCGGTCTCGCCGTGCTCACGATGGGCCGCCAGGTCCAGCCGATCGTGCGCGATGTGGCCCTGCCCGCACTTCGCCTGCTGGCCGATGCCGTGGGCGCCACGGCCCACCTGACCATCGTCGACGGAGCCGAGGCGCTGACCGCGGTCGTGGTCGAGCCCTCGCGCTCCGACCTCCACGTGGCGTACCGCATGGGCGCACGCCACCCCCTCGAAGCCGGGGCTGCGGGCAGGGCCGTTCTCGCCGCACGTACGGCGGCCGGGCGCCCGCTTGATCCCGCCTGGATCGTCGCGACCAGTGAGGGCGCCCAGGGGGGTTACGGCATTGCCGTTCCCATCATCGGCGTTCCCGGGCTGGAGGGAAGCGTGGGTGTGGTCTCGCTGCGCGAGCTCACCGAAGTCGAAGTCGGCCCGCGAGTGGCACGCGCGGCAGCTGAGATCGCACGCGCGCTGCGCTAGTCCCTAGTTACAGCCGGTGATCACGGCAGTGAGTCCGTCAATCGCCTGCCGAGTCGAGAGCTTCGAGTATCGAGCTGGCCGCTTGTTCACCAGGATCGAGAAGGCTCGCTGCGCCCCGTCGACACTCGACGCAACCCCTGAGAGCGCGATCGTGTCGAAGAGAGTGCCGGTCTTGGCCCGGATCCTGCCGACCGCGCACTTGCTCGCCTTCGTCACATAGCGACCGAATCCGGCCTTGAGGGTGCCGGTCTGGCCCGAGACAGGCATCGCGTGATCGGCGTACATCTCAGCAAATCGCGCGGGGTCACCGGTCGTGGTGAGGGCGATCAGCTGCGTCAGCGTGCTCGCGGTGAGTCTGTCCTTGCGCGAGACTCCGCTTCCGTCATAGAGGGCGAGTGGTGCCGGATCGATGCCCAGTTCGCGCAATGAGTCCTCCGCAGCCTGCTTGCTTCCGGCCCAGTCGGCGGGAAGCCCGCGCTTGACGGCCACCTGGCGGTAGAGAGTCTCGGCGATGTTGTTCTCCGAGTCGAGCAGCATCAGGTGCACCGCATCGGTGACCGTGTGCTTCGCATTCTCGGCGATGAGCGCCGCATCGACGGGTGCGGGTGCGTCGTTGCCGCGGGAGACGGTGAAGCCGAGTGAGGTGAGCTTCTTCGTGAAGACGTCGACAGCGTGCGCCGTGGTGTCGTCGGAGTAGTCGTACAGGCGGGCAAGTGCTCGCACGGGAGCCACGACATAGGGCGTGTAGCCGTTCGTCCAGCCGGGTGCGTTGGTCGGCGCAGGAAACATCGAAGTATCGACATGCACGGTGAGCGGAATGGTGGTGTCTCGGCCCTTCGCCGTATCGATGGCGAGATTCTCGAGGCTCTTCGTCGTGAGCATCGGGTCACCACCGCCCTTGAGATACAGCGTGCCCGCCTCGGTGCCGCCCAGTACCTGGGTGCGGAAGACATGATCAGGCCCCAGCTGGCTGAGTGCGTTCACCGCGGTGATGAGCTTCATATTCGAGGCCGGCCGCTGCGGAGCATTCGGATCATGACTGAACACCGTGGTGCCGGTGGTCAGGTTCGTGACGTTGACGACGACATCGCTCCCGAGCCTCGGATTGCCCAGTCGCTTGGCCAGCACCGAGGAAATGCGGGAATCCAGTGCCGAGTAGGCGGCGGGGTCAGCATCGGCCGCATGAGCGGCGGGAGCCATGAGGATCGAGGCTGCCAGGACGAAGGGAAGGATCAGCCGGCGCATTGCTCCATCATGCGACAGGCCGTGGCCGACGGCGTGTAGGGGGTACCGCGCCGCATGACGCACAATGGGGGCATCCCCTCAGACTGGAGCCTTCCCGTGCGTCGCGTCATCATTGCCCTCGTCAGCGCGCTCACCCTCGCGGTAGCGATCTCGCCGGCGGCAGATGCGGCGCCGAAGAAGATCGTGACCGGCTGGATTCCGTACTGGATGGCCACTCCGGGCAATCCCGTCGGGGTCAACAACGCCGTGGCGAACGCCGATCTCTTCAGCGAGATCTCGCCCTTCATCTACTCCGCCCTGCCCGCAGGCTCGAAGGGGGTGCGTGTTGCCCTCAATCCGAATTTCTCGAATGGCGCGGCCAACGCCGCCTGGGCGACGAACGCCCTGCACGGAGCCGGCATTCCGGTGATCCCGTCGATTGCCGACGGTTCGGGCAAGGGCGTCATGGCCAAGACTCTTGCCGATCCCGCCAAGCGCACTGCTCATGTGCAGGACATCGTCGCCACCGTCGTCAATAACGGCTATGACGGCATCGATCTCGACTACGAGGTGTTCGCCTTCAGTGATGGCAGCTCCTCCTGGGCGTCGACACAGCCGAACTGGACGGCATTCGTCACTGAGCTCGCAGGCGCGCTGCACGGTCAGGGCAAGAAGCTCTTCGTCACCATTCCCGGCCCGTGCAGCACGACGAACAAGTGCGGCGGCCTGAACGGCTACTGGGTATACAACATGACCGGCATCGCACCCGCGGTCGACCGAATCCGCATCATGGCCTACGACTATCACGTCAACGGCGCAGGTCCGATTGCGCCGATCGGCTGGGTCACCGCCATCGTGCAGTACGCCGTGACTGTCATGGATCCCACGAAGCTGCAGATCGGCGTGCCTACCTACGGGCGTAGCTGGACCCAGAAGAAGTCGAATGGCAACTACCAGCTGAGCGGCAACTGCCCGACTTCGTCGCAGGACTCCAAGGCGTACAGCGCACTTACCTCGAAGTCGGCGGTCAACGACGCGGATATCGCGAAGATCCTCGCGACGAACAACGTTCCTGCCTCCGACATCAAGTGGGATGACGCCTCCCAGGAGAACTTCGTCGAGTACGACAAGGTCGTGAACTGGAGTGGTGGCAGTTGCACGGCTCGACGCATCATGTGGTTCGTCGGACCGC
>JBEGLG010000117.1:0-8281 GCA_041183645.1 Actinomycetota bacterium
CGTAACGGCCGCGATCCATGCCCTCGATATCGCGAATGAGGTCGAAGGCTCGCTCGGTGGGAGTACCGCATACGGCGGCGGTGGGATGGAGCGATGCGGCGAGTGCGAGAACGGATGCGCCGTCAGCGAGTCGGCCGGTGACATCGGTCGCGAGGTGCTGCACGTTGGCGAGCGGGAGCACATGCGGGGTGGAGGGAACGTCGAGGTCAGTGCAGTGCGCGGCGAGTGCGCGCGCGACAGAGTTCACCGCGTACTCGTGCTCCTCGAGATCCTTGTCGCTGTCGAGCAGTTCGGTGGCACGCGATGCATCGCGGCGCTCATCGCCGAGCTTGCTCACGGTGCCCGCGAGGACTCGACTCGTGACGAGATCGCCGGTGCGGCGCACCAGGAGTTCGGGCGTCGCACCGACCAGGCCATCGACGCTGAAGGTCCAGGTCGAGGGATACGACTCCGCGAGATTGACGAGAAGATGACGTGGATCGAGCTCGCCCTCGATCTCGGCGATGATGTCGCGTGCCAGGACGACCTTGTCGATCTCGCCGGCATTGATGCGCGTGATCGCATCTGAGATCGATGATTCCCAGTCGGCACGCTCGCGGCTGCCACGTGACCAGGTCACCGAGGTCGGTGCCTGGGGCAGCGCATTCACGGGTGAGATGTCGAGGGGATCAGAAGTGCCCAGGCCGATCGTGGTGATCCATGACTGGCCGCCGCGACGACCCAGCACCACCTTGGGGACGATCACGACCGACATGTCGCGCTCGGGGTCAAAGGCGAAGGAACCGAAGGCGATGGCGCCGGTGCCGGGCACCGCGACGGTGTCGTCGATGACGGCACTCGCGCACAGCTGATTCCACCAGCGCTGCGTGCGACTGAAGCGCTCGCGGCCGCGGACCTCGAGTCGAGCGGCGACGCCCCACCCCACGATGCCGTCGCCATTGCGGACCCAGGCCACGGGGGAGTCGCGAGGAATGCGGCGCAGGAGATCGCCGGCATCGGCAATGGGGCGGGTGCTCACGCGCAGGACGCTGCTGGTGCCCGTGGCCTCAGTCGAGCCGGGTGCGCGGTCGGATCCTTGCATCTGCACAGCGTATGGGCTGTTGCTAAGTTCAGCAGATGCGAGCGGACCTCTCCAAGAGCCCAGTTGACGTCGCGGCCATGTTCGACGGCGTGGCCAAGCGGTACGACATCACCAATGATGTGCTCGCCGCCGGCCAGACCCGGCAGTGGCGCAAGGCGGTCGTGGCGGCTGTCGACCCCAAGCCTGGCGAGCGGATCCTCGACCTCGCCGCCGGCACGGGTACCTCCAGCGAGCCCTTCGCCCGGGCGGGTGCCTTTGTCGTGCCCACCGATTTCAGCCTCGGAATGCTCAATGTCGGCCGTGAGCGGCAGCCTGGCCTGACCTTCGTGGCCGGCGATGGGCTGCACCTGCCCTACAAGGACTCCTCGTTCGATGCCGCGACCATCTCCTTCGGCCTGCGGAATCTGGCCGATCGCCATGCCGGCCTGGAGGAACTGCGCCGGGTGGTGCGCCCCGGGGGCCGCCTCGTGGTCTGCGAGTTCTCGCACCCGACCTGGGCCCCCCTGCGCACGGTCTACACCGAGTACCTGATGAAGGCCCTGCCTCCGGTGGCCCGGGCAGTCGCCACCAACCCCGAGGCCTATGTCTACCTGGCCGAGTCGATCCGCGCCTGGCCTGATCAGCGCGAGCTGGCGGCCGATCTCGTCGATGCCGGCTGGGAGCGGGTCCAGTGGCGTGATCTGACCGGCGGAATCGTTGCGATTCATAGGGGTTTTGCCCCGCAGCCCTAGGGGGACCCGTCCGTTTTCCCCGCACTCATGCGGGCACTATGCTTACGGCGGTCGTGAACCCTTTCACAATTGCGCAAGCGGTGAAGCGATCATCCACATTGATCGATGAGGAGTTGCGGGAGCGGTGAACGTCTACACCCCCATCCTGGTTCTCGGCCTTCTGGCATTCGGCTTCGCCGCGTTCTCGGTGATCACCGCGACCTTCACCGGTCCCAAGCGGTACAACCGGGCGAAGTACGACGCGTACGAGTGCGGCATCGAGCCCACTCCGCAGCCGGTCGGCGGCGGGCGCTTTCCCGTCAAGTACTACCTGACCGCCATGCTCTTCATCGTCTTCGACATCGAGATCGTGTTCCTCTACCCGTGGGCGGTCTCGTTCGACCAGCTCGCGCTCTTCGGTCTGTTCGAAATGGTCATCTTCATCATCACTGTCCTCGTCGTCTACGCCTATGTCTGGCGTCGACGCGGACTCGAGTGGGACTAAGGGAAAACTGATGGGTCTTGAAGAGGCACTGCCGTCCGGCGTACTGCTGACGACCGTCGAGAAGTTCGCCGGATACGCGCGCAAGGGCTCGCTCTGGCCGGCCACGTTCGGCCTCGCCTGCTGCGCCATCGAGATGATGGCGGTGGGCGGCCCGCGTTTCGACATCGCACGCTTCGGCATGGAGGTCTTCCGCGCCTCGCCGCGCCAGGCCGATCTCATGATCGTTGCCGGTCGTGTCAGCCAGAAGATGGCTCCCGTCCTGCGCCAGATCTACGACCAGATGCCCGGCCCGAAGTGGGTTCTCGCGATGGGCGCCTGCTCCTCGAGCGGCGGAATGTTCAACAACTACGCCATTGTTCAGGGCGTCGACCATGTCGTTCCCGTCGACATCTACCTGCCCGGCTGCCCGCCGCGTCCGGAGATGCTCATCGACGCGATCCTCAAGCTGCACGACAAGATCCAAGACACCAAGCTCGGCCCGAACCGCAAGAACGAGATCATCGAGCTCGAGGCCGCAGCCCTCACCGCACCGTCCACCCTCGAGATGAAGGGTCTGCTGCGTTGAGCGACAACCTGATCCCCGTGGTGCCCTCAGGCGTGGCACCGCTCGACGTCATCGCCGTGCGCGAAGGCGCATTCGGCGTGGCCGGCTCCGGTGATACCAGCGGCTTCGGCGGCCTGGTCGAGGCCATCGTCCTGCCGCCCGCCTCGCAGCGGCCGTACGGTGGCGACTTCGACGAACTCGCCGATGAGCTCGATCTCTCCCTCGCCGCTCGTCACATCACCGGCGCGATCGAGAAGGTCGTCGTCGATCGCGGCGAGATCACCTTCTTCGTCGAGCGCTCGAAGATTCGCGAGTTCGTGACTACCCTGCGCGATGAGCCGGGCCTGCGCTTCGAGCTGTGCGTGGGCGTCAGCGGCGTGCACTATCCGCTCGAGGCAGGTCGCGAGCTGCATGCGGTCTACCACTTCCTCTCGATCACCCATAACCGTCGCGTGCGCGTCGAGGTCGCTGCACCCGATTCTGATCCGCGCATCCCGTCGATCGTCGGCATCTACCCGACCTGCGACTGGCATGAGCGCGAGACCTGGGACTTCTTCGGCATCGTGTTCGAGGGCCATCCCGCCCTGACTCGTATTGCGATGCCCGACGACTGGCCGGGTCACCCGCAGCGCAAGGACTACCCCCTCGGCGGAATTCCCGTCGAGTACAAGGGCGCCACCACGCCGCCCCCGGATCAGCGGAGGTCGTACAACTGATGTCGACCGAGAACATCACGTACTCGAGTGCCGATGCAGGCACCGACTCGTACGCAGGCACCTACGAGACCACCGAGGGCAAGGTCTACTCCGTCTCGGGCGGCGACTGGGACACCATCTCCGCCGCACCTGATGGCGAGAAGGAGCGCATCGTCGTCAACATGGGTCCGCAGCACCCCTCGACCCATGGCGTGCTCCGCCTGATCCTCGAGATCGAGGGCGAGACCGTTACCGAGGCCCGCTGCGGCATCGGCTACCTGCATACCGGTATCGAGAAGAACATGGAGTTCCGCTCGTTCACGCAGGGAGTCACGTTCGTCACCCGCATGGACTACCTTGCCCCGTTCTTCAACGAGACCGCCTACTGCCTGGCCGTCGAGAAGCTGCTCGGCATCACTGACCAGATTCCCGAGCGAGCCAATGTCATCCGCGTGATGATGATGGAGCTCAACCGCATCTCCTCGCATCTGGTCGCCCTCGCGACCGGCGGCATGGAGCTCGGCGCGCTCACCGCGATGACCTTCGGCTTCCGTGAGCGCGAGCTCATCCTCGACATCTTCGAGATGATCACCGGCCTGCGCATGAACAGCGCGTACATCCGCCCCGGCGGAGTCGCGCAGGACATCCCCGAGGGCGGTGTCGACAAGATCGCCGAGACGATTCCGCTGCTGCGCAGGCGTCTCAAGGACACCGCGAACCTGCTCATCGACAACAACATCTGGATGGGTCGCACGGTCGAGATCGGCTTCCTCGATCTCACGGGCTGCATGGCACTCGGCGTCACCGGGCCGATCCTCCGCGCCACCGGCCTGCCGCATGATCTCCGCAAGTCCCAGCCCTACTGCGGCTACGAGACCTACGAGTTCGACGTCGTCACCGAGACCACCTGCGATGCCTACGGCCGATTCCTGATTCGCGTGCGCGAGATGGAGCAGTCCATGCGCATCGTCGAGCAGTGCGTCGAGCGCCTGCGGGCGAGTGCCGGCGAGCCGGTCATGGTCGCCGACAAGAAGATCGCGTGGCCGGCCCAGCTCTCTGTCGGAAGCGACGGCCAGGGCAACTCGCTTGATCACATCAAGGAGATCATGTCCGAGTCGATGGAGGCACTCATCCATCACTTCAAGCTGGTCACCGAGGGCTTCCGCGTTCCGGCGGGCCAGGCCTACGCCGCCATCGAGTCGCCACGCGGCGAGCTCGGCTGCCACCTGGTCAGCTCAGGCGGCACCCGCCCGTATCGCATTCACTTCCGCGATCCGTCGTTCACCAACCTGCAGTCCACCGCGGCAATGAGCGAAGGCGGCCAGATCGCCGACGTCATCGCTGCAGTGGCGAGCATCGACCCCGTCATGGGAGGCGTCGACCGCTAGCGCGGCGACGATCCCGGTTCAGCACGAGATAACAGAAGGCAAGGACATGGCAATCAGCGAAGCGACTCGCGAGCAGATGCAGCAGCTGGCTGCTCGCTATCCGCAGCCTCGTTCGGCACTGCTGCCGATGCTCCATCTCGTGCAGAGCGTCGAGGGCGAGGTCACCACCGATGGCATCGAGGCCTGCGCCGACGTCCTGAGCATCACCCCGGCCGAGGTCAAGGCGGTCTCGACCTTCTACACGATGTACAAGCGCAAGCCGGTGGGCAAGCACCACATCGGCGTCTGCATCAACACGCTGTGCGGCCTGCTCGGCGGCGACGCTGTCTACGACGCGCTGTCCGAGCGCCTCGGCGTCGGCCACGACCAGCCCACCTCCGATGGCGAGTTCTGGCTCGAGCGCATCGAGTGCCAGGCCGCATGCACTCACGCGCCTGTGATGACCGTCGACTGGGAGTTCATGGACGACGTCACGCCCACCTCCGCTGTCGACATCGTCGACCGTCTCGCGCGCGGCGAGCAGGTCGCCTCGACTCGTGGCCCGATCATCCGTGACTTCCGCGCCACCGAGCACACCCTCGCCTTCCCCCTCGACGGACTGGCCGATGAGGGCACGCCCGTCGACGCGAAGATGCTCGCCGGCCTTGCCGTCGCGAAAGAACGTGGCATGTCCGCCCCGAGAAGCACGCAGGAGGGCTGATCGATGACTCTCACCCCGATCATCACCGAGTTCTGGGACGACCCCCAGCTCTACACGCTCGACGGATACCGCTCGCATGGCGGCTACCGCGCGCTCGCGAGTGCGCTGAAGCAGGATCCCGACGCGATCATCAGCACCATCAAGGACTCCGGCCTTCGCGGCCGCGGCGGCGCAGGCTTCCCGACCGGCATGAAGTGGAGCTTCGTCCCGCAGAACGACGGCAAGCCGCACTACCTCGTCGTGAATGCTGACGAGTCCGAGCCGGGTGCCTGCAAGGACATCCCGATGATGATCGCGAATCCGCATGCGCTCGTCGAAGGCGTCATCATCTCCTCGTTCGCGATCCGCGCGAATCACGCGTTCATCTACATTCGCGGCGAGGTCCCCGAGGCCATTCGTCGCGTCGCGAATGCGATCGAGCAGGCTCGCGCCGCAGGTCTCATCGGAAAGAACATCCTCGGCAGCGGCTTCGATCTCGAGGTTGTCGCGCACTCCGGTGCCGGCGCCTACATCTGCGGCGAGGAAACCGCCCTTCTCGACTCACTCGAGGGCTTCCGCGGCCAGCCGCGCCTGAAGCCGCCGTTCCCGGCAGTGGCCGGCCTGTACGCGTCGCCGACGGTCATTAACAACGTCGAGACCATCACGAACATCCCCTACATCATCGATCGCGGAGTCGACTGGTTCCGCCAGTTCGGCACCGAGAAGTCCCCGGGCTTCAAGGTGTTCGCGGTCTCGGGTCACGTCAATCGTCCGGGTATCTACGAGGCACCGCTCGGCATCACGATGCGCGAGCTGCTCGACTACGCCGGCGGCATGCGCGACGGACGCCCGGTCAAGTTCTGGCTGCCCGGCGGCTCGTCGGTGCCGATGCTCACCGCCGACCATCTCGACATCCCGATGACCTACGAGGACATGGCCGCTGCCGGCACCATGCTCGGCACCGGCACTCCGATGCTCTTCGACGACACCGTCTCGGTCGTCAAGGCCGTCACCCGCTGGCTCGAGTTCTACAAGCACGAGTCCTGCGGCAAGTGCACTCCTTGCCGCGAGGGCACCTACTGGATCACCGGCGTGCTCGAGAAGTTCGAGCATGGTCACGGCACCGAGGCCGAGGTCGACACCCTGGTCAGCCTGTGCGGCCAGATCGCCGGTCGTTCCTTCTGCGCACTCGGCGACGCGGCGTCCACGCCGTACCCGGCCGCGCTCAAGTACTTCCGCGAGGAGTTCCTCGCGGCAACCACCACGTCTGCAGACGAGCAGTTCGATCCGGTGGCGTCCTACGTCTTTGCGGGAGCGGTAGCCCGATGACCATCACGAACAGCACCGGCTCCGAAGTCGCCGCAGTCGAGACCATCACCGTCGTCATCGACGGCGTGGCCGTCGAGGTACCCAAGGGCACGCTGGCCATTCGCGCTGCCGAGCTCATCGGCACCGAGATCCCGCGCTTCTGCGATCACCCGCTGCTCGATCCCGTGGCCGCCTGCCGTGCCTGCCTGATCGAGGTCGAGGGCATGCCCAAGCCCCAGCCGGCCTGCGCCCAGGTCGTCAGCGATGGCATGGTCATCCGCACCCAGAACTCCTCGCCCGTGGCTGCCGAGGCCCAGGCCGGCGTCATGGAGTTCCTGCTCCTCAACCACCCGCTCGACTGCCCGGTCTGCGACAAGGGCGGCGAGTGCCCGCTGCAGAACCAGGCGATGTCGGTGGGTCGTCCGGAGTCGCGCTTCACCGAGGAGAAGCGCACCTTCGAGAAGCCGATCAATGTCAGTGCGCAGATCCTGCTCGACCGCGAGCGCTGCGTCTCGTGTGCGCGCTGCACCCGATTTGCCGACCAGATCGCGGGCGACCCGTTCATCGATCTTCTCGAGCGCGGCGCGAAGCAGCAGGTCGGCACCGCTGACGATCAGCCCTTCGACTCGTACTTCTCGGGCAACACCGTGCAGATCTGCCCGGTCGGCGCGCTCACCAGCGCGGCGTACCGCTTCCGCTCGCGCCCGTTCGATCTCGTGTCGGTCCCGACTACGTGCGAGCACTGCGCCTCGGGCTGCTCCCTGCGCACCGACTACCGCCGCGGTGTCGTCACCCGTCGCCTGGCCTGGGATGACCCTGAGGTCAACGAGGAGTGGAACTGCGACAAGGGCCGCTTCGCCTTCCAGTACCAGACCGAGGGTCGCATCAGCGCTCCGATGATCCGCGAGAACGGCGAGCTCCGCGTCGCCTCCTGGCCGGAGGCGCTCACTGCCGCGGCCGAGGGCCTGCGCAAGGCCGGCACCGCAGTCGGCGTGCTCGTCGGCGGTCGCGCCACGGTCGAGGATGCCTACGCCTACCAGCGCTTCGCTCGCGTCGCGCTCGGCTCCGATCACCTCGACTTCCGCGTGCGCGCCAGTTCCGATGAGGAGGCCGCCTTCCTGAAGTCATCCGTGGCCGGCACTCCGGTGCGCACCACGTACTCCGACCTCGAGAGCGCGCCGGCAGTGCTGCTGGTCGCCTTCGAGCCCGAGGACGAATCACCGATCGTGTTCCTGCGCCTGCGCAAGGCCGCTGCCTCGCGCACGAAGGTCCTCAGCGTCTCGGCTACTGCTACGCGCGGGCTCGAGAAGATGCAGGGCACCTGGATCCCGGCCGCGCCGGGCACCGAGGCCGCTGCGCTCGGGTCACTCG
>JBEGLG010000118.1:0-6069 GCA_041183645.1 Actinomycetota bacterium
GTGAGTGGCTTCAGCCGGCCGTGCGCACGGGCTTCCCCGATGGCGTTCGACTCAATCTCGAATCAGTGCCGGTCATCGGCGGAGTCGCGCAGGTTGACCTGAATCGCAGTGCTCGACTGGCCAGCGACGAGGCGCGAATCGCGCTCTCCGAGCAGCTGGTGTGGACGCTGGCCCAGCTCTCCGACGTGCAGTCGATCGCCATCACCGCCGCAGGCGAGCCATTCCTCGTTCCCGATGTGGCGTCGCCGCAGCCCCGTGATGCCTGGCCGGAGGTCGACCCGAATGCCATGCCCATCGGCACCACGGGCTTTGTCGCCCAGAGCGCCGGCGTGGTCTCGCTCGTCGATGCCGGCGTGGCACCGGTGCCCGGGCCTGCCGGTTCGATCGACTTCACGGATATCGCTGTCTCGGGCGACATCTCGGAGCTCGCCGGTATTGATACCAAGGGCAATCTGCTGCGTATCCCGATGACCGCCCGCGCATCCCGGCAGCGCATCGACGTCGGCGGGGCACCGAGTGCGCCGGCATTCGGCCCCTCGGGTGATCTGTGGGTGATGGTCGCCGGTCGTGGCCTCGTCTCGGTCGACGAGCGCGGAGTCGTCACTCCCATCACGGTCGAGGGGCTCACGAAGCGTTCCTTCATTCTTGCCGCGGTGCCCTCTCGTGATGGAACACGAGCTGCGCTCATCGTGCGCAGCGGCGCTCGCACGAGACTCCTCCTGGCTCGAATTACGAGTGCGGGCGTGACCTCTAGTGCCGATCTCACCGTGTCCGACCCCATTCGGGTCGAGAAGGAGCTCACCGAGGTTGTCGATGTCGCGTGGGCGGATTCCGACGAGCTTCTCGTACTCGGAAGCAAGGGCGGTGCGGCTCTTCAGTCCTTCACGGTCAACATGGCCGATGGCACGCTCAGCGATGAAGGTGGCGTGAGCGGGGCATTGAGCATTGCGGCCGCACCGGGTCAGCCGAATCTCATGGGAGGCGCGGAGGGCAAGGTGTACGAGGTTCTCGGCGGTGCGTGGCTCACGCGCACGAGCGGAGTCTCGCCGGCCTACCCGAATTAGCGCAGGGATCCCCGTAGGGGAGTGCTCGCTACTGCCGCGATGCCGGTGACGGCAAGGTCATGGGATTCGAGCGTGCGCTGTGCCTCGGCAACGGTGACACCCGTGGTGATGACGTCGTCCACGATGACTAGGGCACCAGATGAGCGCGCCTTCCGGGTGTCGACGGAAAACGACGACTGCACGGCCTGCTGCCGCATGTCGCGACTGAGGAGCTTGAGTGAGCCGGCATCGCGGGCGCGCACCAGCATGCTCGACTTCTCCGCGTGCTGACCGATGCCGTGTAAGGCGCGCTCAGCAGCAGCCACGATGTCAGCGAGCGGATCCGTGCCGCGCCGGGCTCGCGAATGCGCATGCGGGGGAATGGGCACGAGCGTGACAGGCTCACTCGTCACCGAGGTCACGGCACGGGCGAGCAGTGCGCCGAGCATCGGGGTGAGCGCATTCCAACCGTGCTCCTTGTGAGCGATGACGATGCTCGCGCCGATGCCGAGGTACTCGGTGGCCGCGACTGCCGTGAAGCCCTCGGGAAGATCGCGTTCGACAAGGCGGCGGGTCAGATGCGACCAGCACGCACCGCAGAGCACCGAACCGGGTGCCTCGCACCCTGCGCAGGAGCGTGCGAGCACCAGATCGGCGATATCGGTGCCAAGTGAGCGAAAGTGGATCATCGAATAAGCGTGGGAGCCGCGGCCGAGGAGCGCTGGCCGCGTCGTGGCGCGGTGGAGAGGCTGGCGGGCTGGGGATATCAGTGCGGAAGCTGCGTGAGCCCGAGACTCACGCCGCGCACCACCGCATCGGTGCGCGAGCGGGCATGCAGTTTCTCCAGGAGTGCGCGCACGTGATTCTTGACCGTGTTCTCGCTGATGCCCAGGGTGCTCGCGATCGCCCGATTGGGCTCGCCGGCCGCGAGGAGGTCGAGCACCTGCTGCTCGCGTCGGGTCAGCGCGATCGTCGGAGCCTTGGCGCGGGCGCCCGAGGGAGCGCTGGCCGCTGGAGTCAGGTCGGATGCCAGGAGCTCGCCGTACCAGCTGTCGACCCGCTCGCCTCGATGGGCGAGCCCCAGGCGGGCGATGTCGGCATGGATGCGAAAGCCCACGCGCTGGGCAAGTGCACGGGACGCGGTATTGCCGGTCAGGGCCTTCCAGGTGATCACCTGGAGCCCCCACTGGTGCAGCCCCCAGGTGCAGACCAGGCGGATGGCGGCCGTGCCCACCCCGCTACCGCGGCTCTCCGGCGCGATCATGTAGCCGATCTCAGCCGCCCCCTCGCCATCGGGCCGCAGGTCGACCGTGCCGATCCAGCGGTTGTCCGCCTCGGTGATCACCCAGGTGGGATTGCGCCACCACTGGGTGGGTGTGAGGCGGTCATTGAGGAAGGTGCGAGCGTCGGAGAGGTCATAGGGGCTGGGCACGGTGGTCCAGCGGATGATCTCGGGATCCTGGCAGCCCGCCACGATGTCGAGGGCATCGGACGACGCCGGCGGCCGCAGGGTCAGGCGGCCGTCGCTGAGGATCGGCGGGGTCTCAGGCGGCACGTCGGCAGTCTGGCATGACCAACTACGATGGGGCAGGGCCCAGTGAGGCCCGGCCCGCACGTGTCCTTCGTCACTTCGCCGGGTACGCCACCTGAAAGGGCTCAACACCGTGGGCATGTTCGACAAGATCCTCCGCGCGGGCGAGGGCAAGACCCTCCGCAAGCTCGAGGCCATCAAGGACGCCGTCAACTCCCTGGAGTCCGAGTACACGAGCATGACCGACGAGGAGCTCCGCGCTCTCACCGACGAGTACAAGAAGCGCTACGAGGGCGGCGAGTCCCTCGACGACCTCATGCCCGAGGCGTTCGCCACCGTGCGCGAGGCCTCGCGTCGCACCCTCGGCCAGCGTCACTACGACGTCCAGATCATGGGCGGCGCCGCACTGCACCTCGGCAATATCGCCGAGATGCGCACCGGTGAGGGCAAGACCCTCGTCGCCACCCTGCCGTCGTACCTCAATGCGATCTCGGGCAAGGGCGTGCACGTCGTCACCGTCAACGACTACCTCGCCGAGCGCGACTCCGAGTGGATGGGCCGGGTTCATCGTTTCCTCGGCCTCTCGGTCGGCGTGATCCTGTCGAACATGACCCCGGCCGAGCGTCGCGTGGCCTACGACGCCGACATCACCTACGGCACGAACAACGAGTTCGGCTTCGACTACCTGCGCGACAACATGGCCTGGAGCCGCGACGAGCTCGTGCAGCGCGGCCATAACTTCGCCGTCGTCGACGAGGTCGACTCCATCCTCATCGACGAGGCGCGCACGCCCCTGATCATCAGCGGCCCGGCCGACCAGGCCAACGACTGGTACGCCGAGTTCGCGCGCATCGTCAACCTCCTCAAGCGCGATGAGGACTACGAGGTCGACGAGAAGAAGAAGACTGTCGGCGTCCTCGAGGCCGCGATCGACAAGGTCGAGGATCAGCTCGGCATCGACAACCTCTACGACACCGTGAACACCCCGCTCGTCGGCTTCCTCAACAGCGCCATCCGCGCCAAGGAGTTGTTCAAGAAGGATCGCGACTACGTCATCATCGATGGCGAGATTCTCATCGTCGACGAGCACACCGGGCGTATCCTCGCCGGCCGCCGCTACAACGAAGGCCTGCACCAGGCCATCGAGGCAAAGGAAGGCGTCGAGATCAAGGCTGAGAACCAGACTCTCGCCACGATCACCCTGCAGAACTTCTTCCGCCTGTACGCGAAGCTCTCGGGCATGACCGGCACGGCGATGACCGAGGCCGCCGAGTTCAACCAGATCTACAACCTCGGTGTCGTCCCGATCCCGACCAACCGCCCGATGCAGCGCATTGATAACTCCGACCTGATCTACCGCATCGAGGATGCGAAGTACAAGGCCGTTATCGCCGACATCGTCGAGCGCCATGCCAAGGGCCAGCCCGTTCTCGTCGGCACCACCAGCGTCGAGAAGTCCGAGCACCTGTCGAAGTTGCTGCGCCAGAGCGGCGTGCCGCATGAGGTGCTCAACGCCAAGGCGAATGACCGCGAGGCCGCGATCGTCGCGCAGGCCGGTCGCAAGGGTGCCGTCACCGTCGCCACGAACATGGCCGGCCGAGGCACCGACATCATGCTCGGTGGCAACTCCGAGGCGATGGCCGCAGCGGCGCTCGCGCAGCAGGGTCTCTCGCCCGTCGAGGATCCCGAGGCCTACGAGGCCGCGTGGCCTGCTGCACTCGAGAAGGCGAAGGCTTCCGTGGCAGCAGAGCATGAGGAGGTCGTCGGCTTGGGCGGCCTCTACGTGCTCGCGACCGAGCGTCATGAGTCGCGTCGCATCGACAATCAGCTGCGTGGTCGCTCCGGTCGCCAGGGTGATCCGGGCGAGACCCAGTTCTACCTGTCGCTCGAAGACGACCTGATGCGCCTGTTCAAGGCCGACATGGTCGATGCCTTCCTGCGCCGCTTCAACGTTCCCGACGATGTGCCGATCGAGGCGAAGATGGTGTCCAACGCCATCCGCTCCGCCCAGTCGCAGGTCGAGTCGCAGAACTTCGAGATCCGCAAGGACGTCCTGAAGTACGACGATGTGCTCAATCGCCAGCGCCTGGTGATCTACGACGAGCGCCGCCGTGTGCTCGAGGGTGAGGACATCGAGGAGCAGGTGCGCGAGTTCATCAGCGACACCGTGACCAGCTATGTGCGCGCGGCGACTGCCGAGGGCTACCCCGAGGACTGGGATCTCGATGCGCTCTGGGCAGCGCTCAAGCAGCTGTACCCCGTCACGGTCACGATCGCCGAGCTCGAAGAGGCTGCCGGCGGCAATCGCGCAGGCCTGAGCGCCGACTACCTCGTGGCCGAGCTCAAGGAAGATGCTCAGTACGCCTACGACATGCGCGAGGAGTCCTTGGGCGACGAGGTCACTCGCGAGCTCGAGCGTCGAGTGATCCTCTCGGTGCTCGACCGCAAGTGGCGCGAGCACCTCTACGAGATGGACTACCTGCGCGATGGCATCGGCCTGCGCGCGATGGCTCAGCGAGATCCGCTGATCGAGTACCAGCGCGAGGGCTACGACCTCTTCACCGCGATGATGGATTCCATCAAGGAGGAGACCGTCGGCTACCTCTTCAACGTCGAGGTTCAGGTCAATCAGCCGGAGCCCGATGAGGTGCAGCTCGATGCGGCCCCGCAGGCAGTGCCCGAGATCTCGGCCAAGGGCCTCGCGCCGTCACGTCCGCAGCATCTCGAGTACACGGCGCCCAGCGAGGATGGCGGAGTCGAGCACGGCGAGATGGAGTCGGTCGACGGCGGCATCGTCGAGATCGATCCGAATGCGAGCCGTGCGGAGCGTCGTCGTCTGGAGCGCGAGAACCGCAAGCGCAGCTAGTCGATCTCTCCTCGCGCGACAACCCATTGCGTCGGTTGGCCCGTGCATTCGGCGATGAGGTCGAAGTCATGGTCGTAGTGCAGGACTGTGAGTCCGTGTCGTTGCGCGATTGCGGCGATGATGAGGTCGGGGATCTTGCGGCCGCGGTGCCCCCGCTCAGCCAATGAGCGTTGAGTGAGCAAGGCTCTTTCGAAGTCGCGTGACGTCACGTCTACCTGCTCAAGCTCATGAAGCTGCGCGAGGAGAATGTCGAATTCCTGAGCGTTACGTGCGCTTGATCCGACTTCAAGCGAAGTGATGGCGCACACGTGCGCCTCGCGGGCGAAGGCAAGGCTCTCCACCCGGGCTCGCACGCGCGGTTCGCGAAGTCTCGTCAGAACGCTCGTGTCGAGCAGAACGCTCATCGCCAGGCATCCGCGCGATCGAAGGCGGGCATCGCCGCCAGGGCATCGAGGCTCGCTCGAATTCGCTCCCCTCGAGTCGAATCCAGGGCGGCTCGTCGAAGTGCCTCATTCACCGTGGCCTTGATGGTCGAGGTTCCGAGAGCTGCGCGAGCGCGTGCCAGGGATTCTTCGTCAAGGTCGATGAGGTGCTTCATGGACGCAGTATATACGTGCATCACATTATAT
>JBEGLG010000119.1:0-13737 GCA_041183645.1 Actinomycetota bacterium
GGAGGTCCTCGTCGACCGGTACGGGGTCAAGCCCCTCGATGCGCGTGTCGACACCCAGATGGCGTGCCAGGTCGGCGACGGACTCGGCCTGCTCGAGGCGACGCGCGCAGACCACCAGTGACCGCACGCCGAGATCGCGGAGCGCGGCTACCGCGCTGCGGGCGGTAGCCCCGGCGCCGAGGAGACGGGCTGAGGTCGGGTTGTGCACCCCAGCGTCTGCCAGCGAGCGCACGATGCCGAACACATCGGTGTTGGCGCCCCGCCAGCTGCCGTTCTCGCGGTACACGGTGTTCACCGACGAGGTGAGTCGAGCGACGTCATCGAGTGAGGCCAGGAGCGGCTGGACCGACTCCTTGAGCGGCATCGTGAGTGAAAGCCCTGCCCAGGTGTCATCGAGTGACGCCAGGAAGTCGGGCATGCCCGCCGGCAGCATCTCGATGGCGTCGTACTCCCACGCCAGTCCGAGTGCCCGATAGGCAGCTCGATGCAGCACCGGCGACAGCGAATGGCTGATGGGAGAGCCGAGAACCGCAGCGCGCATGCGGATCATTGTCCGGCCTGCGCATCGAGGTACGCCTGGTACTCGCTCTTCAGGGCCAGGAACTTCGCGTACGTCTTCGCGAACTTGGTCTCCTTCGTATCAGGATTGACCGTCACGAAATAGAGCCACTTCCCCTGCGCGGGATTGAGCGCGGCCTCCAGTGCCGCATCTCCCGGGGAGTTGATCGGGGTGGGCGGAAGGCCCTTGACCACATAGGTGTTGTACGGCGTGGATGAATCGAGCTGTTGCTGCGTGAGATTCAAGCGCGTAACACCGAGCCCATAGGCCACCGTCGAGTCGAGCTGCAGCGGCATACCGGCGTCCAGGCGGTTGTAGATCACGCGTGCGATCTTGGCGAAGTCGTTCGGCGTTCCCTCGCCCTGCAGTAGCGATGCCACGATGAGCACTTCATACGGAGTGCGACCCAAAGCTGCCGAGCGGGTCACGAGATTGGTGTCGGTGCTGGCCTGGTCGAACCGCTTCACGAATGCGCGCAGCAGTGATCGCGCGGTCTCGTCACCGGTGAGGTCATAGGTAGCCGGGAACATGAATCCCTCGGGCCTGCCATGCGCCCAGATCGGGAGCTTGAGCTGATCAGGCTGCTGCAGCACTGTCTCGAACTCCGAGACCGGGATCTTCGACGCCTCGGAGGCTGTTTCCAGGGTCTGCGTCAGCCTCAGCCCTTCAGGGAGCACGAGTCGACTGGCCGCCCGCGAGACTGGATCGAGCATGAGGGTCACGGCTCCATCGCCGCTCATCTGTCGTCGGAGCGTGTAGGTGCCCGGTCCGATGCTGCTCGAACCCTCATGTGCGCCGGCCGCGGAGACGAAGGCATCGGCCGACTTCACCACGCCTGCCTGTGCCAATGCCGTGCCCATCGCCGTGAGCGAATCGCCCTTACGCACCACGATGGTGACCGAGCCGGTGCCCGGCCCGGGGTAATCGTCACTTCCGGACGCTGAGCGAAGAACCGTGACAGCACCCCAGCCGAGGGCCACGACGACGATGACAGCGACCCCGAGCGCGATCAACCGGCCGAAGCCGGAGCGATGTCGAGAGGGCGGGAGAGGATCCGAGCTGAGGAGTTCGTCGAGTGAGCTCATCAACTCTCCCTTCTCACCTCGTTGCCCGCCGGCGTACCCGAGGACCTCTCGCTATCCAAACATGTCTGGAGCAGCACGACAGCCGACGCGCTGTCGATCACCGAGCGTGAGCTCTTGGTGTTTCTCCCGGCCTCATGCAGCCCGCGTTGCGCCTGCACAGTTGTCAGGCGCTCGTCGTGCATTCTCACGGGGACGTGCGTGACGGCCAGGAGGTCCGTCACCCAGGCGGTGGTGAACTCAGCCGCGGGACCGAGCTCCCCTGACATCGATATGGGCAGGCCCACGATGATCTCGATCGCCTCATACTCCGCTGCCAGAGCGCTCACTACCCTGACGGAGTCAGGCCCAGCAGGAACGGCATCCAGGGGCACTGCGAGCACACCCCGGGGATCACTGCGCGCGACACCGATACGCGCCTTGCCGACATCGCAGGCGAGTCGAATCCCGGGGCGCACGACTACTGGCCGAGCCGCTCGCGCAAGAAGGATTCGATGGCCAGGAACGCCGGATCGATTCCCTCGACACGGGTGCCGCCGCCCTGGGCGAAATCGGGCTTGCCGCCCCCACGCCCGTCGATATGCGGCAGGCCGGCCTTGAGCACCGCGTTGGCATCTACTCCGAGATCGATGGCTGCCTGATTCGCACCGGCCACCAGGGAGACCTTGCCGTCTTCGAGAGCGGCTCCGACCAGGATCGCGGGAGTGTCATCCGACTGACGACCTCGTGCCTGCAGCACCAGCTCACGCAGGTCGCCGGCTGATGTTCCCGATGGTGCGGCGAATGCCCAGAAGTGCACGGAACCCAGGGCCTTCGCCTCGCCGATAATGCCGGTGAGATTCGAGCTGAGCTGCGCACTCCGCGCTCGGGTCAGATCTCGTTCTGCATCCTTCAATGCAGTGATGGTCGAGCTCACTCTGTCGAAGAGCTGATCGGCGGGAGCCTTCGTCAGTTCCGTTAGGCGTGTCACGAGCAGATGCTCCTTCGCCAGGAAGGAGTAGGCATCAGCGCCTACGAGAGCCTCGACTCGTCTCACTCCTGCGCCGATGGATCCCTCGGAGAGGAAGGTCACTACGCCGAGCTGCCCCGAGCGCTGCGCATGAGTTCCGCCGCAGAGCTCATGCGCCCAGTCGCCGACGGAGACCACGCGAACCTTGTCGCCGTACTTCTCTCCGAAGAGCGCCATGGCGCCCATGGCCCGTGCATCAGCCTGGGACATCACGTTGGCGGTCACGGCGAGGTCTTCGAGGAGCACCTCATTGACTCTCTGCTCGACCTCTTGCATGACGGAGCCGGCAACTGCGGTGGGATTCGGGAAGTCGAACCGAAGCCGCCCGGGGGCATTCTCGGAGCCCATCTGGGTAGCGGTGTCACCGAGACGCTCGCGGAAGGCGCGATGAATGAGGTGGGTGGCAGTGTGCGCTCGGGAGATTGCGCGTCGACGTGACACATCGACCTCGCTGACGACAGTGTCACCGGTGGCCAACTCCCCTGAGACCACCTCGCAGCGATGCACGAAGAGTCCGGTGACCGGAGTCTGGACGTCGTAGACGTCGAGCACCACGCCCGAGCCAGAGTGCAGGCGTCCGTGATCACCCAGTTGGCCGCCCGATTCCGCGTAGAAGGGCGAACGATCGAGAACGACCTCTACGTGCTGGCCGGTAAGTGCTGCGGGAACAACGTCGCCATTGAGAAGAATGCCGATGACGGTCGACTCCGTCTGCGATTCGGAATAGCCGGTGAACTCGGTCAGGCCACCTGAATCGAGGATCTCGCGGTATGCGGTGGTGGCGACGAGTCCGCTCTTGCGCTCACGGGCATCAGCCTTGGCGCGCTCGCGCTGTTGCTTCATGAGCGCTCGGAAGCCCTCTTCGTCGACTGAGAGACCCTGCTCAGCGGCCATCTCGAGGGTGAGGTCGATCGGAAATCCGTACGTATCGTGAAGTGCGAAGGCCTCATCGCCGGCGAGAAGCGTGCCTCCCGACTTTCGAATGCTCGCGACTGCCGTGTCGAAGATCGTGGTGCCTGTTCGCAGGGTCTGAAGGAACGCTGCTTCCTCGGCCACCGAGATCTGCCGGATGCGATTGGCCTCATCATTCAGCTCGGGATACTGGGGCGCCATGGTCTCGATCGTGCGATCGATGAGATCGCCCATCACGGGATCATGCGCACCGATGAGGCGCATCATGCGGATCGTGCGACGCATGAGCCGCCTCAGCACATAGCCGCGACCCTCATTGCCCGGAATGACGCCATCGCCGATGAGGAAGGCGCACGTGCGTGCGTGATCCGCGACGACGCGGAGAGCGACGTCGCTCTTCTCCGACGATCCGTATGCCGTGCCCGACAGCTCGCTCGCGCGATCGAGGATGCCCCGCGTGGTGTCGATCTCGTAGATGTTGTCGACACCCTGAAGCAGTGCCGCCATGCGCTCAAGGCCCATGCCGGTGTCGATATTGCGTGCGGGAAGCTCACCCAGGATCGGGTAGCCCTCCTTGCCCGGGCCCTCGCCACGGGCAAACTGCATGAACACGAGATTCCACACCTCGAGGTATCGATCCTCGTCGACGACGGGTCCCCCATCACGACCGTGCTCCGGACCCCGGTCGTAGTAGATCTCCGAGCAGGGGCCACACGGGCCGGGAACGCCCATGGACCAGAAGTTGTCGGCCATGTCGCGACGCTGGATGCGATCCAGGGGCAGGCCGACCTTCTTGTGCCAGATGTCGATTGCCTCGTCGTCATCGAGGTAGACGGTGGCCCACAGCTTGCTTTCCGGAAAGCCGTAACCGCCATCGGCGACGGGGCGGGTGAGCAACTCCCAGGCGAAGGGGATCGCCTCTTCCTTGAAGTAATCGCCGAAGGAGAAATTGCCGGCCATCTGGAAGAACGAGGCATGACGAGTGGTCTTGCCCACTTCCTCGATGTCGAGGGTGCGCACGACCTTCTGGACGCTCGTGGCGCGAGGGTACGGCGCCGGCGACTCACCGAGGAAATATGGCTTGAAGGGCACCATGCCGGCATTGACGAAGAGCAGCGTCGGATCGTCGAGCAGCAAGGATGCCGAGGGCACCACCTGATGGCCGCGATCGGCGAAGTACCGAAGGAATCTGCTGCGGATCTCCGCGGAATCCATTACTTGGCTCCCTGTGCGTTCGTACTCGTATTGAGGACCTTGCCGGCAATGGTCGTGGCAGTGGCGATGGTGCCGGCGGCTGCGGCACCGGCCCTCTGTGCACTCGTGATGACGCCCTGCTCGCGGGCTTCCTCGATCATGGACTGTCCCTTGCGGTACAGAACGATGCCTCCGACTGCGCCCACGGCAAGCCAGACAACCCTGCTCATCTGCCCTCCCGCAATCTCGACTTGACCACGCAAGCCTAGTCGTGACCCTGTCGAGCCCGTTCGAGTCGTTGGGCGATATCGCCCCAGGCAGCCTCGGCCCCGTGACGTGTCGGCCGGTAGTAGCGCCGATCGGCCAGTGCCTCGGGGAGATACGCCTGCTCGGCAACTCCCCCGTCGATGTCATGCGGGTACACGTACTCGGCTCCGTGGCCGAGCTGTGCCGCGCCCGGGTAGTGGGCATCGCGCAGATGCGCGGGAACCACGCCAATTCGCCCGGTGCGCACATCGGCAAGCGCCTCGCCGATGCCGACAACGACCGCATTGCTCTTCGGAGCCAGGGCAGCATGAACCGTGGCATGAGCGAGGATGATCGATGCCTCGGGCATGCCGATCATGGCAACCGCCTGCGCGGCGGCCACCGCGGTCTGAAGGACATTCGGCTCGGCCATCCCGATGTCCTCGCTGGCGAGAATCATGAGCCGCCGTGCAATGAAGCGGGGATCCTCACCGGCCTCGATCATGCGAGCGAGGTAGTGAAGTGCGGCGTCTGGATCACTTCCCCGAACACTCTTGATAAACCCGCTGATGACGTCGTAATGCTGATCGCCGTCCTTGTCGTAACGCACGGCCACCTGCTGGACCGCCGCCTCGACCTGCTCGATATCGATGCGGGTTGCCGTGCCGGATGCCGCCGCTTCGAGTGATGTCAGCGCACGTCGCGCATCGCCGTTCGACAAGCGTGCCAGGTACTCGACCGCCTCATCGGTCACCGTGATGCTTCCGCCGAATCCTCGAGGGTCGCTCACGGCTCTACGCAGCAGCGCCTCGATGTCGGCTTCTTCCAGAGGTTGCAACGTGACGAGCACGCTTCGGGACAGCAGCGGGCTGATGACGGAAAAACTCGGGTTCTCGGTCGTGGCGGCAATGAGAGTGACCCAGCCGTTCTCGACTGCTGGCAGCAGAGCGTCTTGCTGGCTCTTGCTGAAGCGATGCACCTCATCGACGAAGAGCACGGTTCCGCGCCCGGTCACGGCGAGCTGATCCCGAGCGTGCTCGATGATCGCGCGCACCTCCTTGACGCCCGCGGTCACGGCAGAGACTTCGACGAAGTCCTTTCCGGTCACGGTAGACACGAGGGTGGCGATGGTCGTCTTGCCCGTGCCCGGCGGACCCCACAGGATGACCGAGACGCCGGTGCCTCCGGTCAGAAGCCCTCGCAAGGCCGAGCCCTCGCCGAGGGCACGTGACTGGCCTACGACCTCATCGATCGACGACGGACGCATCCGCACGGCGAGCGGAGCGCTCAACGACGCGGCTGCTCCGTCGTCGAAGAGGCTCATGCGCCGGGCTTCGCGTCGATTCCCGCTTCCTTGCGCTGCACTGCGGTGATCGGGGTGGGCGCACCGGTGAGGGGATCGTGCCCGGCGCCGGTCTTCGGGAACGCGATGACATCGCGAAGTGAACTGGCCCCGGACAGGAGCATGCACGCACGGTCCCAGCCGATGGCGATGCCGCCATGCGGGGGCGGGCCGTACTTGAACGCCTCGAGGAGGAAGCCGAACTTCTCCTCCTGCTCCTGCGCGGACAGGCCCAGCATGGCGAACACGCGTGCCTGGATATCGGCCTGATGAATACGAATCGAGCCGCCACCGATCTCGTTGCCGTTGCACACGATGTCGTAGGCCCAGGCGAGTGCCTCGCCGGGTGACTGCTCGAAGGTGTCCTTCCATTCCTTGTTCGGCGACGTGAAGGGATGGTGCACGGCAGTCCAGCCGGGGTTGCCATGCTCGTCCTCAATGGCCTCAAACATGGGCGCATCGATCACCCAGAGGAAGGACCATGCGGATTCATCGATGAGTTCGCAGCGCTTGCCGATCTCCAGACGCGCGGCCCCCAGGAGCGCGCGGGCCTCGGAGGTCTTGCCGGCGGCAAAGAAGACGCAATCGCCGGGAGAGGCATCGACCGCGGCAGCGAGGCCATCGCGCTCGGCATCGGTGAGGTTTTTCGCCACGGGACCGCCCAGGGTTCCGTCGTCGCCGATCGTGACGTAGGCAAGGCCCTTGGCACCGCGCTGCTTCGCCCACTCCTGCCAGGCGTCGAAGGCACGACGGGGCTGATCGGCGCCCCCGGGCATGACCACGGCCCCCACGTACTCGGCCTGGAACACGCGGAATTCGGTGTTCGCGAAGTAGGCAGTCAGATCGGTCAGGGGAAGGCCGAAGCGCAGATCAGGCTTATCGCTGCCGTACAGCCGCATGGCCTCGGCATAGGTCATCCGCGGGATCTCGCCGATCTCGTAGTCGAGAACGCCCTTCCAGAGCGCTCGAACCACGGCCTCGCCGACCTCGATGACATCGTCCTGCTCGACGAAGGACATCTCGATATCGAGCTGGGTGAACTCCGGCTGCCTGTCGGCGCGGAAGTCTTCGTCGCGGTAGCAGCGGGCGATCTGGAAATAGCGCTCCATGCCCGCCACCATGAGCAGCTGCTTGAACAGCTGTGGCGACTGCGGCAGTGCGTACCAATGACCGGGCTGGAGCCTCACGGGTACGAGGAAGTCTCGAGCTCCTTCGGGTGTTGATCTCGTGAGAGTCGGGGTCTCGATCTCGACGAAGTCACGTGCGAGCAGGACATCACGTGCGATCTGGTTCACCTTGGAGCGCATGCGCAGTGCCGAGCCTGCCGACGCGCGACGTAGGTCGAGGTAGCGGTACTTCAGGCGGGTCTCCTCGCCCACGGTGATGCGATCGTCGATCGGGAACGGCAGCGGTGCTGAGACCGAGAGAATCTCGACCTCAGATGCCTCGACCTCGATCTCGCCGGTCGGCAGATCGGGATTCTGGTTCCCCTCGGGTCGCTTCGAGACCGTGCCGACGATGCGAAGGCAGTACTCATCGCGGAGGCCATGCGCGACCTCGGGATCATGCACGACGACCTGCACGATGCCCGAGGCATCGCGGAGGTCGAGGAAGGCGACGCCACCATGATCACGACGACTGGCCACCCAGCCCGCCAGTGTGACGGTCTCGCCGGCATTCGACAGGCGGAGCGCACCGGCTTCGATGGAGCGGATCACGTGAGGTCCCTTTCGATAGCTGCTGAGATAAACGTAATGAGGTCGGTCCAGGGCACCGTGGCCTGGTCACCGGTCGACATCGACTTGACCTGAGCCGAGTCGGCCTCGACCTCGGAGTCGCCTACGACCACGACCAGCGGTGCTCCACTGCGGTCAGCGGCCTTCATGGCGCCCTTGAGCCCTCGGTCGCCGTAGGCGAGGTCGGTGCGGATGCCTGCAGCGCGCAGGCGCGCGCCGAGGGCAACGAGGCGAGTCTTGGCCTCGGCCCCGATCGGTACGAGGAAGACATCGAGGTGGGCGTCGGCGCCGGGAGTGAGGCCCTCGGCCTCGCAGGCGAGCAAAGTGCGATCCGTACCGAGGCCGAAGCCGATACCGGAGAGATCGTCGCCGCCCACCGAGGCCATGAGACCGTCGTAGCGTCCGCCACCGCCGATGCCCGACTGTGCCCCGAGGAGCTCATGAGTGAATTCGAAAGTTGTCCGGGTGTAATAGTCGAGTCCACGCACCATCCGAGGGGCCTCAACCCAGGAAACTCCCATCGACACCAGGTGTGCCCGCACCGCGTCATAGTGAGTCGCGCACGCCTCGCACAGGTGATCGACCATGAGCGGTGCATCGATCAATTGATTCTGCACCGATTCACGCTTGTCATCGAGGACCCTGAGCGGATTGATCGCTGCACGTTCGCGGGTTGCCTCGTCGAGATCGAGGTCTGCAAGAAATGCCTGGAGCAGGGCTCGATAGGCCGGCCTGCACACGGCGCAGCCGAGTGAGGTGAGGTGCAGCGCGTAGCGGGTCAGGCCCAGTGATCGGAAGGCCTCATCACCGATGGCGATGACTTCGGCATCGAGGGCCGGGTCGTCGGATCCGATGGCCTCCACGCCTACCTGCTGCAACTGACGGTATCGACCGTGCTGGGGTCTCTCAGCGCGGAAGAACGGACCGGAGTACCAGAGCTTGACCGGAAGCTGACCCTTGTCGAGACGGTTCTCGACCACCGAGCGCATCACTCCAGCCGTGCCCTCCGGTCGCAAGGTGATGCTGCGGCCGCCACGGTCCTCGAACGAGTACATCTCCTTCGACACCACATCAGTCGACTCCCCCACCCCGCGCACGTAGAGCGCGGTGTCCTCGAAGACGGGCAGTTCGATGTACGAGTAACCGGCGAGTTCAGCAGCACGTGAGAGGTGACTGCGCACGTCGACAAAGGCACGTGAACGAGGGGGGAAGTACTCGGGCACGCCCTTGGGTGCGCTGAACATGCTCATGACTACAGCCCCCTGGTCGGCATGGCCGGTGACACTCCGCCCGCGAATTCACGCAGGTAGGGATTCGAGGCACGTTCCGCTGCGATGGTGGTCTGGCTCCCATGGCCCGGCAGCACGACCATGTCATCGGGAGCCGGCCAGATCACTGTCTCGAGGCTTCGACGCATAGCCGATGAGTCGCCACCGGGGAGATCGGTGCGCCCGATGGATCCGGCAAAGAGGACGTCACCACTCCACATGATGGGAGGAACGTCACCACTTGATGCACGTTCGAACACCACGGAGCCCTCGGTGTGACCCGGAGCGTGGCGAATGCTGAGTTCGATACCCGCGATATCAAGGGTCGTCGACATGTCGAAGAGCCTCACGTCGTCGGGCTCGGTGAGCTCCAGAGCCCCCTTCGTCATCGAGAGCAGCTTCTCGCGTGACGCGAACATCGAGTTCCCGGCGGGATCCTCGAGTCGGTAGCGATCGTCGGCGTGAATGAATGCCGGGATCCCGAAGCTGTCGGACACGGGAGCCACGCACCAGATGTGGTCGATGTGGCCATGAGTCAGGAGCACGGCCGCCGGAGCGAGTCGGTTATCGCGCACGATCTCCAGGACACCGTCTATGGAGTCCTGCCCTGGATCGACGATCAGGCACGGCTCACCGGGGCCATTGGCCACGACATAGCAATTCGTGCCGAATGACCCGGCAGGGAATCCTGCGATGAGCACGAAGCCTCCGATGCCAGTCACGAACGGTGGACCGAGTCTAGTCGTCCCGAGGCGACCCCCTCGTGGCCTGTCTAGACTGGGAACTCGTCATATTCCAAGGAGCGGTATGTCCGGCACCAAGAGGCAAAAGCAACTGGCACGAGAGAAGTTCGAGCGGCAGCAGCACCGTCGCGCAGAGCACTCGGCGCACCGGCGCAAGCGCCAGCAGCTGATCGCCATCATCGTCGTGCTGGTGCTCATCGTCGGAGCAGTCGGCTGGATCCTCATCGGCCGTGCCGGCTCCGACTCGGTGGCTGGCAACGCGACACCCACGGCCTCTGCGAGTGCTGCAGCCTCGTCGACCGGCGCCAGCGCCGAGCCGACGTCGGAGACTGCCGGCAGTCTCGATTGCACCGCACCCGGAACTCCCCGTGCCGACACCCTCACCTGGGCCTCCGCTCCGACACAAGCACCTGCCTCAGGCTCCTCGCTCGTGCTCAACACCAACTGCGGTGATGTGACGATTGCCCTGGATCCGGCAGCTCCGGCGACCATCGCCTCGGAGGCCTTCCTTGCCGGGAAGGGCTTCTACGACAAGACCACCTGCCACCGTCTGACGACTGCGGGCATCTTCGTGCTGCAGTGCGGCGATCCGAAGGGCGACGGCACCGGTGGCCCCGGCTACACGGTTCCCGATGAGAATCTCCCCACCACGGTTCCCGACGGCGCAGTGAGCTACCCGGCCGGAACTGTGGCCATGGCCAATGCCGGGCCGGGCACGAGTGGTTCCCAGTTCTTCATCGTCTACCAGGACACCGTGCTCCCGGCCGGATACTCCATCTGGGGTCATGTGACCTCGGGCCTCGAGATGGTTCAGGAGATCGCCGCGGCAGGGGTAGCCGGCGGCAGCACCGATGGCGCCCCCAGCCAACCGGTGTTCATCGAGTCCGCGACAGTGAAAACCGCCTGACCGTCAAGGCGCGTTCCTCCCTCAGATAGCGTGTGATCGTCACTTCACAGTCAGGAGATTCCATGGCCGAGCTCACGGGCCCGGTGCCGACTCCGTCGGCACTTCGTCGTCCCGCGCCTGCGGTAACGACGGCACCCTCTCCGTTCGGTCGAGTGACCGACGATGGCTCGGTCTACCTTCTTGCGCCCGAGGGTGAGGTTCTGGTCGGCCAGTACGCCGCCGGCACTCCCCAGGAGGGGCTCGCGTTCTTCCAGCGGAAGTACGACGACATGGCCGTGGAAATCACGCTGATCACGGCGCGACTGTCCGAGGGCAAGGCGTCGGCCGAACAGGCGGGCACGGTGCTGGCACGCGTGCGCGAGCAGCTTGCGGCACGCTCATTCGTCGGCGACGTCGCGACACTGCAGGCGTCCTGCGATGCGCTCAGTGCGCGTATCGACGAGGCCCGGGTCAGCCAGCAGGCGGCCAAGGCCGAGCAGCGGGCCGCCAGCATCGCCGCTCGCGAGGCACTCGCAGCCGAGGCTGAGGCGCTCTCCGGATCCACGGCCTGGAAAGCCACCACGGAGCGATACGCCGCCCTCGTCGAGGAATGGAAGGTCCTGCCGCGTGCTGATCGGCCGACCGAGCAGGAACTCTGGAAGCGCATCAGCCATTCGCGCACGGAATTCGATAAGCGCCGTCGGGCGCACTTTGCCGATCTCGATTCCACGCGCAAGGTAGCTCTGACCCGCAAGCGCGAGCTGATCGCCCAGGCGGAGGCTCTCGCTACCTCCACTGACTGGGCCGGTACCGGCCGCAAGCTGCGCGATCTGCTCGGCGACTGGAAGAACGCTCCGCGTGGTTCGCGTGCCGATGAGGACAAGCTCTGGAAGCGCTTCAAGGCGGCCCAGGATGCCTTCTACGCGGCGAAGACCAGCGCCGAGTCAGCAGCCGAGGAAAGCCTCAAGGTGAACGTGCCCGCCAAGGAGACCCTGGTGAGTCAGGCTGAAGCACTCATCCCGATCACCAACGTCAAGGCCGCGAAGGCATCGCTGCGCGAGATCCAGGACCGCTGGGAGAAGGAAGGCGATATTCCGCGAGCGGATCGTGATCGCCTGGAGAAGCGCCTGAAGCGTGTCGAGGAGACCCTCCGCAACGCCGAGTCCGACTCCTGGAAGCGGAGCAACCCCGAGGCGCGCTCGCGTGCCGAGTCCACGGCGAATGCCTTCAGCGGGGCTATCGAGAAGCTCGAGAAGCAGCAGGCCGCTGCGCTGGCCAAGGGCGACTCTGCAGCCGCCGCGAAGATTGCCGATCAGATCGACGGCACTCGGGCCCTCCTTGCCGCGGCAGAGAAGGCAGCGAGCGAGTTCAGCTCCTGAGTCAGACTCGATAGGCGTCGTAGACGCCTTCAACATTGCGCACGGCCTTGATGACCGATCCCAGATGCTTGGGGTCGGCCATCTCGAACGTGAATCGCGAATACGCGATGCGATCGCGTGAAGTGGTCACCGAGGCGCTCAGGATATTGACGTGCGTGTCGGAGAGCGTTCGAGTGACATCGCTCAGCAGACGCGCCCGATCCAGAGCCTCGACCTGAATATTCACGAGGAACAGGCTGTTGGCCGTCGGTGCCCATTCGACCTCGACGATGCGACTGGGCTCTGCCTTCAGTCCGGGCACGTTGATGCAGTCCTCGCGGTGCACGGACACGCCTGCCCCGCGCGTGACGAAACCGATGATGGAGTCACCGGGCACCGGCGTGCAGCAGCGGGCGAGCTTGACCCACACATCGTCGGCACCCTTGACCACGACTCCGACGTCGCCTGCCGTGCGCGTGCGCTTGGAGACACCTGAGGGTACGAAGGCCTCGGCGACATCGTCGGCGGCACCATCGACTCCGCCTGCAGCATCGACAAGCCGGCTGATGATCGTGGTGGCCCCGATACGACCATCACCGACAGCGGCGTAGAGGGCTGAGACATCCGGCTGGTGGAATTCCGCCGCAATACCCGACAGGGACTGATTCGTGAGCAGGCGCTGAAGGGGTAGGCCCTGCTTGCGCATGGCACGCACGATGGCTTCCTTGCCCTGCTCGATCGCCTCGTCGCGTCGTTCGCGGGAGAACCACGCCTTGATCTTGCTCTTCGCGCGGGCGGAGGCAACGAAGTTGAGCCAATCGCGCGAGGGCCCTGCACCCTCTGCCTTGGAGGTGAAGATCTCGACGACATCGCCATTGTCCAGAGTGGACTCGAGAGGCACCAGCTTGCCGTTGACACGTGCGCCGACGCACCGGTGGCCGACCTCGGTATGCACCGAGTAGGCGAAGTCGACAGGGGTGGCCGAAGTCGGAAGAGCGACAACATCACCCTTAGGAGTGAAGACGAACACCTCTGACGAGCCGAGGTCATAACGCAGCGCATCCATGAACTCGTCAGGATCCTCGGTCTCGCGCTGCCACTCCATCAGCTGTCGCAGCCAGCCGAAGTCATCGGGGCCTGTCTTGCCGCCCACGTCGCTCTGCTTGTACCGCCAGTGCGCAGCCACGCCGAATTCGGCCGCTCGATGCATATCGAATGTGCGAATCTGCAGCTCAACCGGCTTGCCCTGCGGGCCGATCACTGAGGTGTGCAGTGACTGGTACATGTTGAACTTCGGCATGGCAATGTAGTCCTTGAAGCGACCGGGTACGGGGCTCCACTTGGAGTGCAGCACTCCCAGCACTGCGTAGCAGTCGCGCACCGAGTCGACGAGAATGCGCAC
>JBEGLG010000120.1:0-5591 GCA_041183645.1 Actinomycetota bacterium
CGAACTCGATGGGCTCGCCCCAGTCAGGTGACGGAGGCTGCCTGCTTCCGTGATGAGGTGAGCCACCACACGAATCCGGCCCACACGAGCAGGAGCCATCCCGCGCCGATCAGCCAGGAGCCGATCACGTCAGTGAGCCAGTGCCGTCCGGCGACCAGCCGAGCGGGCGCCTGAAGCAGGCCGATGACTGCCAGCACCGTAGCGACGGGCACGGCGAGCTGCCGGGGCAGCAGATACCAGGCAATGATCGCGATGGCGATCCACACACTGAAGCCGGAAAACGTATGGCCGGAGGGGAAGGAGAGATGCTGCTGAAGTGAGTCGCTCGCCACGAACGGTGGCCTTTCGCGCGTGATCGAGAACTTGAGCGCATTCGAGATCAGCAGGCCGCCCTGGGAGACGACGACGAGGAAGATCGCCCACTTCCACTTCCGGGCGATGAGAAGGATGATGACCACGAGCGGGACGACAACGATGTTGCGCATGCCCGCGGCGAACCAGGAGATGAACTGAGCCGTATCGGCGATCCACGGGTTCTGGACTCCGAGATCCCAGAACCACGTATTGACGCCGAGGTCGCGCGCATTTGCGGCCGGCAGGTTCGAGGCCACGATCGCGGCGAGCGTGAGACCGAGCGCGATGAATACGACACCCACGGCAACAAGCCTGGGAACAACCTCTCGTGAAGGCAGGGCGTGTCGCTCGGAGTCCACGCTGCAGGGTAGCGCGAGCGCCAGTGCACCTGCCTGGTCACACGAATGAGGCCACACGGAACCTCGGGTTCTGGTCCGATTCCCTACTAGCTCGGAGTGAACGGGAACTGCTGCATCTGACCATCGGCCCAGGGCATCATGACGGGATCGAGGCGCTTCGCATCCTTCTGCGCATCGAGCAGCTTCGCGAGGATCTGCTGCTGAGGCGCGTAGGCGCTGTTGCCGGCCAGGTTCGACAGCTCCGCCGGATCCTGCGACACGTTGTACATCTCGAACTGATCCGCCGGAGGCGCCACCTGGCCTGCAGTCGGGTTGACCGCCTTCACCGTGGTCACCGCAACCTTGTTGCCCGGCTGATTCACGACGCCCTTCACGATGGTCTGGACATCCTGAACTCCCGGAGAGGTCCAGAAATCGGAGTTGTCCCAGTAGCGCGAGTACTTCCAACGCTCGAGATCCCCGCCTCGACCCGTGGGCAAGTAGGCGATGACGGTCTCCAGTGACGCCGGCTGAACCACCGGCGGGTAGTTGATGCCGGCAAAGGAAACGGCCTGGGCGCCCTTGAAGATCTGGTCGTCGCTCATGTAGAACACCGGCTGCTGCTTGATGGTCGAGGGGTCAACCTCGCCCAGGATCACTCCCGAGAGATCGCGCCCCACGAGACGCCTGACCTGCGTGTGGGTCTTGCGCAGTTCGCGTCCGAGTGATTCCTCGTCGAGGCCCGCGAGACCCAGCATGGTCGGCAGCAAGTCTGCGTGACTGGTGAGAACGTCGAGCTGCTCGGATCCATTGAAGAGTTCCGGGTTATGGAAGATGAACGGCACCCGCAGCATCTCGTCGTAAGCGTTGTGCCACTTCTGGAACATGCCGCCATGGGCACCGAGTACTTCGCCGTGATCCGACATGTAGATGACGATGGTGTCGCGGTACATGTTGCGATCTGCCGTGAGCGCATCGATGACGGAACCGATATGCGCGTCGACCTGCTTCTGGAGTTCGTAGTAGAAGCGGTGGTAGGGCCGACCGTTCTCGTGTGGCTGGAACCCCTGCGAGTACAGATCGACGAAGCTCTGCTGCGCACTGGGCTTCGTGCTCAGATCCTCGCGGCTTGACTGGTCGTACAGGGGCGTGAACAGGTTGTCCGGAACGTTCGAGCCGACGAGCTGCTGAGCGAGGTAGAACGACCCGGGGTTCCCTGCGAGATCGCTGGCCACCGTGAGGTCGCCCCACAGCGTGATGTCGTGCGGGTTCACGAAGGAGGCAACCATGAGCCACGGCTTCGTCTGGCGACGCAGTTTTTGCAACTGCTCCACGCTGAGCTCCGCGAATACCTCGTCGCGACCCCTGCCGTGCGGACCGGACGAGCCGGAGTTCAGCGGATTGCTGCCGTGCGGCTCGGGGCCGATGAAGCCGGTGAAGCCGTACTTCTCCAGGATGCCGGCCTCGAGATAGATCTCCTCAAGGTAGGGATCGCGGGATCCGTTGTCCTTGTACGACGGCATCGGATCGTAGCTACCCGGCTGATAGAGGTCGGTGTCGGAGACGTGCCACTTGCCCTTCCAATAGGTGTCGTAACCCGCGGCCCGGAACCAGTTGCCCAACGTGGGCACAGTCGTGGGATCAAGCCAGTAGAGATCCTTCTCGATGCCGCTCTTCGCCGAGCCCGATGTCTGCGAGACTCCGTGAAGTGAGGGGTACTGGCCGGTGAAGACGGAGGCACGGCTCGGCTGGCAGGCCGCGGACATGATGTGGTGCTGAGTGAACTCGAGCCCGTTGCGACGCAGGCGCTCCTGCGTCGGCAGATTCGCCTGACGCCAGGCGCGCAGCTCTGCTGATTCGTACACGGGTGCCGTGCGCTGCTCGTCCATCATCACGATGAGGAAGTTCGGACGACGGCGCAGTCGTCCGCGCGAGCGGAATCTGGGCATCGGTGCGGCCTGCGCAGTGCCCGTGGCAGCCGCGACAACGCCTACTGCGGCCGCGGCAGCACCTGCGGTCTTGAGGAGCTTGCGCCGGGAGAGATCACTCTCGTTCGAATCTGTCATGAGGCTGCCTTTCGAGTGGGATTGCTGAGCGAGAGCCGACCAGTAGCCGCGTTGTAACTGACCGTGAAGTCGAAGAACACCATGTTGCCCGCGATAACGGCAGGCTTGCCGTGCTTGAACACCTGGGTGCGGTTGACCGAGGCACGCTGTCCGGAAAGGTACGACCAGCCGGCGAAGGCGCTACCCGGCGCCGCAAGGGAGACTCGGGTGGCGTACCGCAGGTCGCCGTCGACGTCGGTCTGGAGCCCGCGTCCGGCAATACCGGTGGCGCGTAGCACCGTGAACTCAGAATCGAACAGCGTCGGGAGACACATCTCCGGCATGCGGCCGAAGGTCCAGCAAGCGGGAACCGCATGGTCGTTCCAGAGCTTGGCGCCATTGGCGTCAACGCCGTTCGGGGGCATCTGGAAGGCCATGGTGGGGTTTGTCGGCGGGAGTGCGCCAAGTACGAGAGCGCCGCGCTTGGGTGAGTTCTTGGTCGCCGTCATGTCGTAATGCAAGCTCCAACGAAGTCCGAGCTCACCGGGAAGCGACTGCAGGGCGTTACTCATCGTGTTGCTGCCCTTAAGCCCGATACCCATGAGTCCCGAGACTCCGGTGCTCGCCAGGCTCTTGAAGAAGGCGCTGTCGGATGAGGTGTAGACGAAGGGCACCGGTACGACGCCATGAACGCCGTTGATCGAGATGATGCCCTTTCCGGGGAACCCCTTCACCGACTGGCCATTGCCCAGCGACGTCGTGCTCGTCGACTTGCTCAGCTGGACTCCCGAGGGGACGGAGGGCCACGCACCGGGGATGAGCACGAGTCCGGTGAAGCCTGTATCGAGTGCCACGCGGATCGGCGCCGACCGCCCGATGCGAATCAGGATCGAGCCGCTATGCCCAGTGAGGGCGCGCAAGCCGCCCATGGTGCGCACCGGCACAGTGACGGTTGCCGCCTCGCGCGCTGCCGTCGAGCTCGACGAGTCAACATCCGTGTCGGCTTGCGCCGGAATGGCCGTGAGGGACATCAGCGCCACCGCTGCCAGGGCGATAACCCGCCCGCGTGCAATACCCATGACTGCCTCCTTTGGCTCGGCAGTCTAGGTGCGATTTTCTGAGCAGTTCCCACGCGGCATGAATGTGAAATGGCGTACGGACAGCGGCTTTCTCCTCTGAAAAAGCGGAAGATCCGTGGCTCTCGCGAGAAGGATGCGCTCTCACGCGAGGTTCCGAGATGAGATCAGTGGATGGTCACCAGTTGAGCTCGCACCTCTTCAGCCTGGGCATGGGTGAGCAGTCCAGTCGACGTGAGCAATTCAAGGGCAAACTTCGCCGCCGAGTAGCGAGCCTGCGTGCGCGAGTAGCCCTTGATCACCTGGCTGACTGCAGCACCGCGCTGCTTGGTGAAATCACCCGATGCGATGAGGGCATTGATCGCAGACTCGGTATTGACTGCCGCGAGGAGATCGGCCTGGCTCGGGGTTACTGCCCCTGAGGTCACGAGCAAGGCAAGTGCCTGACGGCGCGCATCGGCCATCGCCGCAGGCTGCGCGGCGACAAGGGCGTCGCGTAATACTGACTGCTGCGCTGCGTTCAAGGTCGTGAGATGGAGCTGATTCCAGCCCCATGAGCTTGAACTGCTCGTCGCCGCACTCGCGGCGTTAAGAGGGGTCGCGAGAGGAATCACGAGAACCACGACAGCGAGCAGGGGGGCGGCTAAGCGTGAATTCCTCAGTCGGGGCATACATCGAGAATACGTGGAGGAGGAAATACCGACGAGCCCCCATGAATGCCGTGCTGCCCCACCTCGAATTCTCGCCCGGAGGCCTCCCCGAACGACTCATCGCCCCTCACGGATGTCCTGCTAGCGTTCCACGTGCCGGATCGATGACACTCGTCGATACGTTCCTGGAGGACCAATGCTGAATCTTCGCCGCCGAACCCTCGGCCTGGCGGTCGCCTCCATCGCACTTCTCGCAGCCATCGCGGCCCCGGCGGCCGCCGCCGCGGAAAGCATCGGCAACTACGTCGTCGCCTTCAGCCTGAGCCCTGATGCCGTTCTTCACGTCACCGAGAAGATCACCTACGACTTCGACGGACAGCCCGATCGACACGGCATTCAGCGCGATCTCGTTCTCAGGGATGCTCTCAGCGACGGCAACACGCAGGTCTATGGGCTCAATGTCTTGACCGTCACGGCCAATGGCTCGCCCGTGCCGTTCTCCGTCACCGACAACGGCGACTTCCTGAGCGTGCGTATCGGTGATCCGAATGCCAACGTCAGCGGCATGGTTACGTACAACATCGACTACACGGTGACGGGTGCCGTACGACCCCTGACAGCAGATGAGGCCGCGGCGAACAGCAGCCTCAGCGCCGGCGATGTCGAGCTCTACTGGGATGCCATCGGCGATGGATGGGCAGTGCCGATCACTTCAGCAGTGGCGAGTGTGCACGGTCCTGCCGCGGCACTCGCGTCGGCCTGCTATTACGGAGCGACCGGCAGCACCAACGAATGCATGATTGCCGATGTCGCAGGCGGCCTGATCACTGAACCGATCGCCCTGGCCGAGCATGAGTCCCTCACCATCGTGGCTGCGTATCCGGCTTCGGCATTCACGTCGATTCCGCAGCCCACCATCGAGATCCCCTATGTCATCCCCGGCTATGCCTGGATCATCAGCCTGCTGGTCGCGATTGTCGCCCTCATCGCTCCTCTTGCGTTCGTGCGAAGCAAGCGTCGCGCGCTGGGCGGCAAGGCGCTTGAGGGTGCGCCCGTGCAATTCGAGCCGCCGGATTCGGTACGCCCGGCTCAATTGCAGGCAGCACTCGACGGCAAGGTTGACGCACG
>JBEGLG010000121.1:0-3534 GCA_041183645.1 Actinomycetota bacterium
AGAAGGGAGGCGACGGCCAGCGTTGCGAGGGCGGGGAAAGTTCTCACTCCATGACCCTAGGCAAAGTCCGCGGGCTTTTCGGTCAGGCGCGAACCAGCATGACGACCTTGCCCGTGATCGCCCCCACCTCAATGAGCGAATGAGCGTCGCCGGCCTCGTCGATGGGCATCACGCGATCGATGACGGGCTTGACGATGCCGGCTGCGATCCACGGCCACACGTGGCGCTCGACTGCTGCGCAGATCGCGGCCTTCTCGGATTCGGGTCGACCGCGAAGCCCGGTCGCCGTGACACTGATGTTCTTGCGCAGCATGGTGTTGAGGTTGAGTTCGGCCTTGATGCCACCCTGCAGGCCGATCACCACGAGACGTCCGTTGCGAGCGAGAGTGTCGACATTGCGCTCGAGATATTTCGCACCCATGTTGTCGAGGATGACGTCGACTCCGCGGCCGCCGGTCTCGGCTTTCATCACCTCGACGAAGTCCTGCTCGTTGTAGTTGATGAGCACCTCAGCGCCCAGGGCCGCGCAGGCATCGAGCTTCGCCTGACTGCCGGCGGTCACGGCTACGCGTGCGCCGAGGGCGCGGGCCACCTGGATCGCGAAAGTTCCGATGCCCGAGCCACCGCCGTGGATCAGCACCCATTCGCCCTCGGCGAGGTGCGCTGTCATGACGAGGTTGCTCCAGACTGTGCAGGCCACCTCGGGAAGTCCGCCGGCGCTCACGAGATCGACGCCCGCAGGAACGCTCATCACCTGGCCCGCGGGAACCGCAACCTGCTCGGCGTAGCCGCCACCCGAGAGAAGTGCGGTGACCTGATCACCGACCGTGAGGTGAGTGATGCCATCGGAGACGGCCGCAATGGTGCCCGAGCACTCCAGCCCCATGATGCGCGTCGCACCGGCGGGCGGGTCGTAATAGCCCTGGCGCTGCAGGAGATCGGCGCGGTTGACGGCCGTGGCCGTCACGTCAATGAGCACCTCGCCGGCACCTAGCTCGGGCGACTCAACCTCGACCCAGTGCATCGCCTCCGGGGCGCCCTTGCCGCCCTCGACCTCGATTGCATTCATGCCCACGTGCGAAGGCTAATGCCTGGGCTCAATCTGAGTTCAGACTGAGACGACTTCGACGGCTAGCCGCTTCGCAGCCGCGCGCTCGCGCAGGATCATCACGATGACGATCGCGGCGCCGATGATGGCAATGGCACCGCTGAGAAGTGCCGGTGCGCCGAGCAGCTTGATGGCCGTGGCCGCGAGCACCACCATGAGCAGCCAGCGCAGGCGATGGCCGTCGTAGCGCGACGAGAGCTTGGCACCCAGGTAAATGCCGGGGATCTGGCCGATGAGAAGCGAGACAACAACCGCGATGCTGATGTCGCCGAAGCCCGCGTGTGCGATCGCACCGGCAATCAGCATGGGCACCGCCTGCGTGAGATCGGTGCCGACGAGAACTGACGGACGCAGTAGCGGGTAGAGCAGCAGCATGATGGTGACGATCAGCGAGCCTGACCCGACTGAGGTCATGCCGACGATCGCGCCGACGAAGAAGCCGAGCATCATCGTGCGCACGACCTTGACGGGCATGTCGGTGCCCTGCATCGGCTGCTCTCCGCGAATGCGCTTGGCGCGAGCCGAGACGAAGTTCTTCGCGATCATGGCGGCGAGGGCGAGGATCAGCACCCATCCGATCCAGGTACGAATCGTGTTGCTGGCGTCGTCGGAGGTGAGCACCTTCGCGAAGATCAAGGTGCCGAGCAGCACGCCGGGGATCGAGCCGGCCGACAGCCAGCCGACCAGGCCCCAGTGCACGGTCTTGGCGCGAATGTGGACGAGGGCACCGACCGGCTTCATGATCGCCGATGCGACAACGTCGCTCGAGACGGCGGCGGCCGGGTTGATGCCGAAGATCAGCACCAGCATGGGGGTCACCAGGGCGGCGCCTCCCATGCCGGTCAGGCCGACCATGATGCCGGCGATCAGGCCGCCGAGGGACAGGGCGAAGTCGATATCTCCGAAGCTCACGGGAGGACGGTACCGACTTTCTTGCCTATTGTCTACTTACTAGGTAGGGATAGGAGATAAGGCGGTCTTCGAGGCCCTGACCAGGGGATTTCGTCGATGAGGCGGGTGCTCAGGAGAGCGGGATGAGGTGGAGGACATCCCCGCGGTACCCCGCCCCCGGCGGGCAGATGGCCACGGCATCGGACCTGGCCCAGCCCACCAGCCCGGCGGGGCCGTCCTCGGGAATGGGGCGCAGCAGGGTCGCACCATCGCGCAGCTCTCGCCGCACCGGGGCTAGCCGAGTGTCGTCGGCATAGTCCGCCGGAGGTGCGTCATCGAGCAGCACTCCGGTCGGATGATCGATCACGTTCGTGCGGCCGCTCATCGCACGAAGCAGCGGGCCCACCAAGGTGACGAGGCCGGCGAGAGCAGCCGCGGGATGTCCGGGCAGGCCGACGAGTATCCTGCCGTCGGGCAGTCGTGCCATCAGCATCTGCGCGCCGGGCGTGACACTCACGCCATCGATGAGCCAGCGCGCGCCGAGATCTCCGATGACCTGGCGCACGTGATTGCCGGGCGCGGGCTCCGTCGAACCGGTCGTGATGATGACATCGACATTCGCGTCGTCGATCTCGGTGAGCAGGAGCTCAGCGGTATCCGGCGCGCGCTTCGCCGGATTCCCGATACCGCCATTCGCGCTGATGAACGAAGGAATCGTCATGCCGAGCGCATCGCGCACGCGACCCTCACGCGGCATGCCATGCGAGAGCAGCGATCGCCCGAGAACGATGAGACCGACCGTCGGCGGCTTCACGATGTCGATGGTGTCGTGCCCGCTCGCGGCCGCGAGTGCGAGCACCGCAGGGGTCACGATCGATCCGGCAGCGACCAGTTCGCGCCCGGCGGGGCCGTGATCGCCCTGACGGATGATGCCCGTGCCGAAATCGGGGCGCGCTCGCTCGTCGGGAACTCCGCTCAGCGGATCGCACGCGAACACGTGCACGGAACCACTGCTGCTGGTCTCCGAGACTGAATCCGACAGCGCGAGTACTGCATCGGTGTGATGGGGAATCGGATCCCCGGCTCGCACGCTGACGGCCTCGCCTGAACCGACTGTCGAATCGAGCACGAGCGACCATGGGCCTTCGCCGCATACGGCATAGCCGTGAAAGGCCGCGGCATCATGCGGCGGATCGTCGGTGAGAGTGGCCAGGGCACGGGAGAGAACTCCGCCGCCCGCCTCGTCGAGTCGCGCCTTGACGCTCGGCAGCGCGCCGGAGCAGGTGGCCGCGACGTGATGTGCCTGGGCCCAGCTCAGGACGCCGTCGAGACCAATCGTGCTCACGGGGTCATGCTGACACGTTCAGCGGCTTCTTCTCGCGAATGGGTCGTGTCGGCGCAGGTGCCGGGACGAATCCGCGCGCGATGAGCGCGAACACGATGATCGCGCTGATCGCGATGAGGAAGGCAAGTGACCACGAGGCGAGTGCATCCGTGCCGGCGAGGACATAGTGGGCCGTGGCGATCGGCCACGC
>JBEGLG010000122.1:0-12256 GCA_041183645.1 Actinomycetota bacterium
GAGCCCGCGCTCGAAGCCCTTGCCGAACGGAACGAGGCCTACGTCGTCAATCGGTGAGATGACCACGTACGTATCACCCGTGGTTTCCGGCGACGAGCTGCTCCTCGAGAGCTTCGTCCTCTTGGCGCGTCATGCCGATGGTGAGCAGGAGTTCTTGGTGCAGGTGCATCCACACCGTGTGGTACGAGTCGATGAGCGGGGATGCGAGCCAGGCGTTGTCGCCCTCGTCGAGCTTCTCCAGCGCCTCGGTGAGACGTGCGCGGTAGCCCGAGAGCGAGGGTACGTCCTCGGCGAAGCGCTTGAGCAGTGGCGTGATGGAGTCGTCGATGTCATCAAGGCGATCGCGGATCTCTGCGTCGTAGTTCGGGTCGGTGTGATCGTTGACGCTGCCATCGGGACGTACCTGCCATGCCGTGCACAGATCGCGCAGTGCGCGGTTGACGGGAAGGAATCGGTGGAAGGTCGCCATGATGCGCTCGCGCTCGGGCGCATCCGCCGGCAGGCAGAGCACCTCGCCGACGAAGGCGGTGCCGGCCGGGGTCGGCATCATCATCGGGCCCTTGATGAGGAGGAGTCCCGCCTCGGCCAGGGACTGCTGCTCGGGTGAGGCCTCCCCGCGGGCCATGCCCCGGACCACGATGGACACGAGAGCGGTGCGCTCAGCGTCAGAGATGACCACGTCGGACATGCTGCCTCCAGGTGATGCAATCGTTCGTACGGCTTGTCGTCGCCCACCCGAGGGAATCAGGCGAACGGCTATTTATAGAGCACGTCTAAAGAAAGCCGCTAATCGGGCGGCCTTTCCCTTTGTGCCCAAAGGCCAAGACTAGGACTTACTGCAGGGTTACTATCCCCGAACCAGACATCCGGCCCCTCAGGGGCATCACGAGAGGCATTTCCATGCGCGCACTCCAACTCCCCGCCTGGCACAGCGATGCTGTCGTCGTCGATGTTCCCGTCCCCACGGCGGGGCCCGGCCAGGTGGTCATCAAGATCGCCGGCGCAGGCGCCTGCCACTCCGATCTGCACCTCATGCACATGCTGGGCGACGGCATGTTCCCCTGGGGCCCCCCGTTCACCCTGGGCCACGAGAACTCCGGCTGGATCCATGAGATCGGCGCCGGAGTCGAGGGCTTCAGCCTCGGCGAGGCAGTCGCGGTGCACGGGCCCTGGGGCTGCGGCTCCTGCCCCCAGTGCATCCTGGGCATGGACCCCTACTGCTCGAATCAGCTGGCCGCGGCCGGTGACGGTGCCTTCGGTGGCGGCCTTGGCCTCGACGGCGGCATGGCCGAGTACATGCTCATCCACGACGCCCGTCATCTGGTGAAGATCCCCGGCAACCTCGACCCGATCGCCGCCGCTCCCCTGACCGATGCCGGGCTCACGCCCTACCACGCAGTGAAGATGTCGCTGCCGAAGATGATCCCGGGCTCCAAGGTCCTCGTGCTCGGCGTCGGCGGCCTCGGACACATGGGCGTCCAGTTCATCGAGGCACTTTCGGGCGCCGACATCATCGCCGTCGACACCAAGCAGGAGGCCCTCGACCTCGCGGTTGCCTGCGGCGCCGAGTACACCGTCAATAGCGGTGACGCCGACGCGGCAGCACAGATCAAGGAGATCACGAAGGGTCGCGGCTGCGATGTCGTGCTCGACTTCGTCGGTGTCGATGCCACCATCGCACTCGGCATCGCGAGCTCGCGCATCCAGGGCGACATGACGGTTGTCGGCGCAGCCGGCGGCACGTACGCCTACGGCCTGTACACGGCACCGTACGAGCTGTGCCTGCGCTCGACCTACTGGGGCAGCCGCTCCGAGCTCGCCGAGGTGCTCGCACTTGCCGAGCGCGGCGACATCACCGTGACCTACACGAAGTACTCGATCGACGAGGGCCTGCAGGTCTACAAGGATCTCGAGGCGGGCAAGCTCAAGGGTCGCGCTGTTATTGTCCCGTAGGGCAACGCCACCAACATTCTCCACCGCGTCGGCGGTCATCACCTCGGTGATGGCCGCCGGTTCGCGTTAGGGCGCCCCGTACCTCTGCTCATAGTCAGCAACGCTCAGTCTCGGCACCTCGATGATCTCGCCCAGACCGCTCCAGTCGCTCGCACCGAGTCGCGCGACGGGATTCAGCTCGCTCATCATGACGCGACGATCGTCCATCACTCGCTCGTCGACGGCGATCATCACGACCTCTCCGAAGATCACGATGCCATTGCCCATCTCGAACATGTCGGTGCACCGGCACTCGAGCGCATAGGGCGACTCAGCAACACGAAACGGTGCGACGACGTCGCTCGGCTCGCGTGTCAGGCCGGCAATATCGAACTCGCTGATTCCTGCCTCGAAGTCAATGCCCGTGAGATTGATCTGCTCGATGAGCTCCATGGTCGATCCGCAGACGACGAATTCGCCGGTCTCCTTCACGTTTCGAGCAGTGTCCTTCTCCCCCATGGTGCTGATCATCACGATGGGCGGGTTCGTGCTCACGAGCTGGTAGAAGGAGTGCGGGGCGAGGTTGTCGACACCGTCGACGCTGCGGGTCGACACCCATCCGATCGGTCGCGGTACGACAAGTGCGCCGAGAAGCGAGTAGATGCCCGGCATGGTCGCCGGATCAGTGGTGCGTCGAGTCATCAGCTGCGCGCCGCGTGGAGCTTGCGCATGTGCGCAAACTCGGCGACCTGTCGACCGATGGTCTCGAGCAGCGCAACTGCCGCGTCATCCTCCTCGCCCGCCTTCAGCGAGGTGGTGGCTGAGTTGATCGAGCCACCGAGGGGAGTCGGCCAGGCACGCAGCGCGTGCGCCACCTGGCGCAGCTGGTGAAGTGTCGTGACCGTGGCCTGCGCTCCGTAGGCGACTGCGATCGATCCGAAGGCGCAGCCATCGAGATATACGCGCGGGTCGCGATTCATGTCCTCCGCGTAGTCGAGAGCGTTCTTGATCATGCCGCTGATGCCGCCGTGATAGCCGGGGCTCACGACGATGATGCCATCGCATGCGCGCATGGCTTCGATGAGCGCCTTCGCCTGAGGGGTGCGTTCGGGGGTCTCGGTGTCGTAAATCGGAAGCATGAGCTCGCGCCCGAGGATGTAGAGAACATCAGCACCGACACTCTCGGCGCCGCGTCCGGCAATTCGCGCGGCAAGCTCGCCGGAGGAATCGGGGCGAGTGCTTCCGCCGATCACCAGGATGTTCGCGGTCGTCATGTCGTGTGACCTCTCTCGTGGGTGTGCAAGCCGGAGTCTGCCAGGCGCCTTGAGTACGTGTTCGCTTCACGGTCGCCAGCGGCTAGGGCGATCGACGACCGTGGTCTCCTCGGGCACGAGTGCGAGGCGAGGCTTCGGATCCTCATTGCGCCCGGCTGCGGGCTTGGCGCTGCCGTGAACATAGGGATTCGGCCAGGGCATCGCGTAGCCCTGCTCAGCCGCGGCATGGAGGGTCCACTTGGGGTCGTACAGATGCGGTCGACCCACGGCACACAGGTCGGCACGGCCCGCGGCGATGTTCGTATTGACGTCATCCCAGCTGCTGATGGCACCGACTGCGATGGTGGGGATGTCCGCCAGATTGCGAATTCGGTCCGCGTACGGGGTCTGGTATGAGCGACCGTAAGCCGGGCGCGCCTTGGGCGTCGTCTCGCCCGTGGAGACATCGAGGATGTCGACACCGTGCGCAACGAACGCCTCTGCGATGGCCACGGCCTCGTCGTCAGTGATGCCGTCCGGAGTCCAGTCGGTTGCGGAGAGCCGCACGCTGATGGGTCGACCCGCCGGCCAGGCAGCGCGCACTGCGTCGAAGACTTCGAGCGGGAAGTGGAGACGATTCTCGAGCGAGCCGCCGTACTCGTCTGTGCGCTGATTGCTCACCGGCGTGAGGAAGGACGAGATCAGGAAGCCATGGGCAAAGTGCAGCTCGAGCATGTCGAAACCGGCGGCCGCCGCACGACGGGTGGAATCCACGAACTCGGCGATGACGTCATCCATGTCTCCGCGACTCATCTCGCGAGGCACCTGACTGCCCTCCGCCCAGGCCAACGCCGACGGCGCTATCAGCGGCCAGGCCCCGGAATCCAGCGGTGCGTCCATGCCCTCCCAGGCGGGCTTGACCGCACCCTTGCGACCTGCGTGGCCGAGCTGGATGCCGATTTTGGCCGGGGTGGTGTGCACGAAGTCGACGATGCGCGACCAACCGGCCTGCTGGGCGTCATTCCAGATGCCAGGACAGCCCGGCGTGATGCGTCCGTCGGCAGAGGAGGCAGCCATTTCGGTGAGGATCAGGCCTGCACCTCCCAGCGCACGTGCGCCGTAGTGCACGAGATGAAGATCGCCCGGAACGCCGTCGACGGCCGAGTAGATGCCGATCGGCGAGACGACCACGCGGTTCGGAAGCTCGAGATCGCGTAGGCGGAAGGGAAGAAACATCGGCGGGCGTGCCTTGGTGCCGGCCGGGATCCGGCCGGTGGCGATTTCGCTGAGTCGCAGCCAGTCGTCGACTTGCTTCACGAACTCGGGGTCACGTGCCTGGAGATTGCCGTAGGTCACGCGACGGCTACGTGTCATCATGTTGAAGACGAATTGCGGAAGGTCCTGACCGACGTACTGTTCGATCTCCTCGAACCACTCCATGCTCGCCTGCGCAGACCGCTGAGTGCTCTTAATGACTGGGCCTCGCTCGGCGTCATACGCCTTCAAGGCCTCGGCGATGGTCGGCTGCTCGATCACGCAGGCAGCCAGGGCGAGCGCGTCCTCCATCGCGAGCTTGGTGCCCGAGCCGATGGAGTAGTGCGCCGTGTGTGCGGCATCGCCGAGCAGTGCCATGTTCTCGAGGACGAGGGTCTTATTGCGGATGGTGCGGAAGACGATCCACTTGCTGTTGTTCGCGAGCAGCTGCCCGCCGTCGAGATCGTCCTTGAAGATCTCCGCGATGCGCTCGATGCTCTCGATGTCGCTAACGCCCGGCGGCAGGGTCGCGGAGTCGATCTTGTCGAAGCCGGCCTTGCGCCAGGTGTCCTGATGCATCTCGACGATGAAGGTGCTGCCTTTGGCATCCATCGGGTACGAGTGAATTTGCATGACGCCCCAGGGCGTATTGCGGACGAAGAACTTGAAGGCGTCGTATACCTTGTCGGTGCCGAGCCACATGAACTTGCACTCGCGCGGATCAATGCTGGTGCCGAAGTGATCCGCGTACTTGTCACGAATGGGCGAATTGATGCCGTCGCTGGCGAGCACGAGGTCGTACTCGGCCATCAGCTGCTCGACCGGCGGCGCCTCGGTGCGGAAGTGGATGTCGACGCCATGCGCGATGGCACGGCGCTGGAGCACGTTCAGCAGTTCCTTGCGGCTCATGGCCGCGAAGCCATTTCCACTGATCGTCATCGACTCGCCGTCGACCACGATGTCAATGTCATCCCAGTAGGCGAAGGACTTGCCCATGTCGTCGAAGGCCGAGCGATCGGACGCCTTGATCCCGCTCAGGGTCTGATCACTGAAGACCACGCCGAATCCGAAGGTGTCGTCGGGCGCATTGCGCTCCCACACGGTGATCTCCGCCGTGGGGTCGAGCTGCTTAACCAGGCTGGAGAAGTACAGACCGCCCGGGCCGCCGCCGATGACCGCGATTCTCATGCCCTCGCGCCTCCTCGTCGAATCCCGCTTGTATGAACCCGTATCCGATGCGCTTGTCTGGCTACACTTTCACCATGCTGACAGCGCTTTGCTTCGTCCAGGTCAAGTCGGGTCACATCAACGAAGTGGGCGAAGCGCTTACTCGGGTTCCGGGCGTGACCACGGTGTACTCCGTGACCGGAAAAATCGACCTGGTCGTGATCATCACGGTCAAAGATCACGAAGAAGTCGCTCGCATCGTCAACGACAAGATAGGAGTCGTCGCGGGCATTGAATCCACCGAAACCCACATTGCCTTCAAGACGTATCTCAAGGAAGACATCGAGGCCGGATTCTCGATCGGAACCGAAGGCGGATTCTGATAGCACCGCGGCAGCTCCTCAGACCGCCACGACCGGGTTGCTGAGAGTGCCGATCGCGTCGATCGTGCATGCCACGACGTCGCCCGGCTGCAGGAAAGTCGGCGGGTTCATGGCCGCGCCCACGCCTTGCGGCGAGCCGGTGGCGATGACATCCCCCGGCTCCAGCGTGACGCCCGAGCTGATATCGGCAATGAGGGTCGGGATCTTGAAGAGCATGTGCTTGGAGTTGCCGTTCTGGCGCTGATCGCCATTGACGGTCAGTGACAGCTGCAGGGTGTGCGGATCGGTGATCTCGTCGGTGGTGACGATCATCGGTCCGAACGGGCAGTAGGAGTCCTGGCCCTTGGAGAAGAACCACTGGCCCGAACGGCGCTGGTCGCGTGCGCTGATGTCGTTGACGATGCTGTAGCCGAAGACGTGCTTCAGGGCGTCGGCCTCGCTGACATTGCGGGCCGCGGTTCCCATCACGACGGCGAGCTCGCATTCCCAGTCGAGCTGCTGGGTCATGGCGCCGTTGTGCTGGATGGGCTCATTCGGGCCGACCACTGCAGTGCCCGGCTTGCTGAACAGCACGGGGCGAGTCGGGAGCTCTTTGTCGGTGTCGAGAGTGCGGCTCGACTCCTCGACATGCTCGACGTAGTTGAGGCCGACACCGACCACCTTTCCGGGGCGCAGCGGAGCATGCAGGCGGGCATCGGTGAGCGGAGTGGTGGTGCCTGTAGCCCACGCGCCCGCGGCCGCTGCAGCACGCACCTTGGCATGCAGTTCCTCGCCTGCCCCGATGTAGTCGATCAGCTTCACGGGAACATCGACCGAGCCGGCAAGGGCCGCGCGGAGGTCGACGACTTTGTCGCCATTGACGACGAGGCCGATACGGGGATCTGCCTGTGCCGCAGTGCTATAGGTGACGAAACGCATGCCATTTCTCCTGAGTGTGGTGGGTGAGACTAGAGCTCGGGGATTTCCGTGCCGGACTCGGTCGGTGGGAGTTCGTTAAAGACGATCGTGGGCTGCGGCGTGCGATTGACGTGAAGCTGGAAGATGTCGAAGCGGTTGTAGTGGCCGATGATGTCGTGCATCTGCTTGGGCTGGATGCACTTGTTGAGATCGACATCGGCGTACACGATGCCCTCGACATCGATGAGGGGCTCGCTGATCAGGCGGCCATCAGGACCGAAGATGCCGCTGAAGGCCGAGTGCTTGCGCTCGAGCATCGCTCGCGATTCGTCATCATGGGCAATCGCATCGACGATCTCCGGGGTGATGGCCGAGCAGGCCACCACGGTGAAGACCTTGCCCTCGAAGGAGTGCGCCGCCGCGCGCACCTTGATGGCCTCGACCATGTCGTACTCGGCCGGGGCGGTCGGAAGCGAGATGTAGTTGGCCGTGTGGATGTTCTCGCCCTGTGCCAGCAGCGCGAAACGAGCCAGGGTATTGGTGTTCTCGCCGCAGGCCAGGCCGCCGAGACGACCGATCGAGGTCTCGTACACGCGCAGGGAGCTGCCGTCTCCGCCCGCCCAGGTGAGCTTCTCAGCCCAGGTTGGCACCAGCTTTCGATGCACGCCGAGGACCTCGCCCGCATCGTCAATGAACAGCAGGGAGTTGTAGAGGGTGCCCATGGAGTACGGATCGCGCTCATTGATGCCGATCACCACGTGAGCACCGGCATCTCGGGCCGCGACGCGCAGGGCATCCACCTCGGGCCCGGGTACATTGATCGCGGCACGGAACAGCTTCTCGAACCAGGCACTGCCCTTGACCGGCGTCATGGTCCAGTTCCAGTAGGGGTAACCCGGCACGAACACCTCGGGGAACACCACGAGCTTGGCGCCGCCTGCGGCCGCCTCCGCGATGAGCCGACAGGCCTTCTCGATGGTGGCGTCGGTATCCAGGAGGACCGGAGCCGCCTGCACGGCTGCTGCACGGAATTGCGGAAATGTCTTCATGGTCACGCTCCCCACTCGTGTCCCCGCTCAGGACTTCAACAGGCTAGCATTTGATCAAAGATCACGAAGACATCTGGGCGAATTGACGCGATGCTGGACCAGACCCGAGAGCAGGAGGAATCGCATGGCGAAGATCGAGGACATTGCCGGGCGCGCCCGGGTCCATGACACCCCCGAGCTCGAGAAGTTCTACACCCGACTCGATGCCGTGGGCACCGGAGCCCTGTGGAACGTGGCCAATGAGATTGAGCCCTGGTACCCCCAGCCCAAGAGCGTGCCTATGCACTGGAGTTACGAGCAGCTGCGGCCCTTCGTGGTCGAGTCGGCCTCGCTCGTGCAGGGCAAGGACGCCGGCCGTCGGGTCATCTACCTGGTCAACGACGGTCGCCGCGAACTCGCCGCTGCCGTTGGCCTGCTCTACACGGGCATCCAGATCATGAATCCCGGCGAGTCCATGACCGCCCATCGCCATGCGGCCAGCGCCCTGCGCTTCGTCATCGAGGGCACCGGCGCCTGGACCATCGTCGACGGCGATCGCCTCAAGGTCGGCCCTAATGACTTCGCCATCACCCCCAACGGCACCTGGCACGAGCACGGCAACGAGGCGTCCGACAACTTCGTCATCTGGCAGGACGGTCTCGACATCCCGCTGGTCAATGCCCTCGACGCGAACTTCTACGAGGTGCATCCCGATCTCTACCAGGTGCCCGGCAAGGTGAACAACACCTCGATCCTCACCCACGGCAGCGGCATTCTGAAGCCGGCCAACCGCAACTGGGGCAAGCCCTACTCCCCGCTGCTGGGCTTCCCCTGGGTGCAGACTCGCGATGCGCTCGAGAACTACGGCAAGGTCTCCGATGGCACCGACTACGACGGCGTCATCATGGAATACGTCAACCCCCACACCGGCGGCTCAGTGATGCCGACCATGGGCGCGCACATGCAGATGCTCAAGCCGGGCTTCGCCTCCAAGGCTCATCGCCACACCGGCTCCGTGGTGTACCACGTGGCCGAGGGCAAGGGTCATTCGATCATCGACGGCAAGCGCTACGACTGGAAGGAGCACGACATATTCGTCGTGCCGTCGTGGTCGTGGCACGAGCATCACAATGACGATGCGTCGAACCCTGCATTCCTCTTCTCGTTCAATGACTTCCCGATGATCAACTCGCTGTCGCTGTTCGCCGAGGCCGTGTACGAGGACAACGCCGGGCACCAGGAACTCGCCTGACGATGACGAGCTCCCGCCTGACTATCGCGACCATCCCCGGTGACGGGATCGGCAATGAGGTACTCCCGGCTGCTACGCGCGTCATCGACCATGCAGCAGCGCAGTCCGGTGTGAGCATTGACTGGAATTGGCTCGACTGGGGCTGCGACTACCTGGTCGCGAATGGCTCGATGATGCCAAACGACGGCATCGATCGACTCAGCCAAAGCGACGCAGTCTTCCTCGGCGCTGTCGGTCGACCCGATGTGGCCGACCACGAGTCGCTCTGGGGCCTGCTCATCCCGATCCGTCGGGCCTTCGACCAGTACGTCAACCTGCGCCCGGTGCGACAGTTCGACGGCGTGCCCGTGCGGGTCACGATCCCGGCCGACGCTCGCATTGACATGGTGATCGTGCGCGAGAACACCGAGGGCGAGTACTCCGAGCTCGGCGGACGCTTCGGCCGCGGCACCGACCGCGAGTTCGCGATCCAGGAGAACGTCTTCACTCGCACGGGTATCGAGCGCGTGGCCGCCTACGCATTCGACCAGGCCGCCGCACGGCGCTCGAAGCTCACCTCGGCCACTAAGTCCAACGGCATCATCCACACCATGCCGTTCTGGGATGAGGTCGTCGACCAGGTAGCCGAGCGCTACCCGAGCGTCACCACGCGCAAGGTGCTGATCGACGCACTAGCCGCCGAGTTGGTGCAGCGCCCGCAGAACTTCGACGTCATCGTCGCCTCAAACCTCTTCGGCGACATCCTCAGCGACCTCGCGGCTGCCACTGTGGGGAGCCTGGGCATCGCCGCCTCGGCGAACCTCGACCCGGAGAGACGCTATCCGTCGATGTTCGAGCCGGTCCACGGCTCGGCTCCCGACATCATGGGCAAGGGCATCGCCAACCCGATCGCGGCCATCTGGTCCGGCGCGATGATGCTCAACCACCTCGGCCATGCCGAGATCAGCGACCGCATCATGGACGCCATCGCAATCACGCTTGCCTCCCCCGCGACTCGCACTGCGGACCTCGGAGGAGGGTCCAACACCGAGGGTGTCACCGACGCCGTAATCACTGCTCTTGGATGAGCATCAGGTCATACGAGCTATGACCTGATCGACAGATGGAAGCCGGATCGGGCGTTCCTGTTGACCCGTATGCGCAGCGAGGTGTTGAGCAGACAGTGAAACTGAGCTGAGAAGGTGTGTCGTCATCCACCGAACGGCTGCGACACTGTCGTGCTCGATGAGCGCACTGAGAATTCGTGAGTGCTCGTGGTCGCGCGACTCTTGAGTATCGGTGTGACGCATTGCATCAATCCTGTAGCGCTCCGAATTTCGCCAGGCAGGCAAGATGCTGCGAACGAGCCAGGTGCGCTGCGATGCTTCGTAAATCGTAAAGTGAAATCTCTCGTGCGCATCGCGCGCAGCTACCCGGTTACCAGATTCCTGCGCAGAAGCGCGTTCCAGCAGGGCAGACATGGCGCGATCGGCATCGGACTCGGTGAAGTGCTGAGCCGCCTCCCACACTGCAGCATTTTCAAGCTGGAGACGAGCGAAGTAGGTGTCCTCAAGATCATCGAGCGAGAGCTCCCGGACTCTGGCACCCTTTCGCGGCTCGATCTCCACGAGGTCTAAGGCGGCCAGTCGCCTAATAGCCTCCCGCACGGGCATCATGCTCATGCCGAGTTGTTCAGAGAGCTCCTTGAGGCGGAGAGGAGCTCCCGGGGGAATCCGCTGATCAACGATGGCATCAAAGAGCGATCGGGCAGCGACATCAGAGGCGCTCTCGATTTGGGCTTTCGTCAGCATGGTCACCTCTTCAGATCTGCGCCTGACCTTACCAATTCTTCCTGGGGAGGGAGCCGTTCGAGTCAGTCGATCGCCGTTCGCAGGACAAAGCTCCGTCCTTCGAGTAGAGCGGCGCGTACTGATTCCGGCCATGGAGCAGACCCCGAGGATGTGGTCGAAGCATGTACGACAACCAGGGAGCCGCTCACCGCAATTACCCCGTCGGCGGTGCGTACCTCAAACTCATACGTGCACGAGCTCACTCCGACCTTGACGACGGTGACCTCAACATCGATTTCCTGACCGAAGAAGAGCCGATCCTTGTAGTCGATGTCAATGTGGACGCGGGGAAGCCGCGAGATGTGCTCCGCAGGAATGCCCAGTTCTCGCAAGAGTGAGTGCTCTGCTTCTTCGAGCCAGCGAAACGCTGCCGCAAAATGATTGTGTCCGGCCGCATCTGTCTCATTCCAGGCCACGACTCGACGAACAGTGATGGAGGATCCCCGTACCTGACTCATGCCGACTCCCCTCGCGGTCAACTGCCCGTAATGATCTTGCCCTATGTGCGCCGACGAGGTTCATGAGCGAGCTCTTTGCGTCTTCACACATGCGTGTGGCCCGCCGCCTCGAGCGACGGGCCACACGACGATGGTGACTAGAGAATCTCGACAGTGCCCGCAGCACCATCGACGCGCACCATGGTGCCGGTGCCGATCATCTCGGTGGCCTTGGGCAGGCCGGCGACGCACGGGATGCCGAGCTCGCGAGCGACGATCATCGCGTGCGAGCCCATCGAGCCGGTGTCGACGATGACGGCCGAGGCGACCATGAACAGCGGGGTCCAGGACGGATCGGTCTGCGGAGCGACGAGGATCTCGCCGGGCTGGAACTCGCTGATCGCATCGGTGCCGGTGATCACGCGAGCCACGCCCTCGACCACGCCGGTCGAGGCAGCGGCACCGGTGAGCACGGTGCCCTTCGCTGCCTTCTCCGCCTTGTTGGCGCCCTTGCGCGGAACCTCGGAGATCGGCGGAATCGGCTTCGCGCCATCGAGGAACATCGGGACCTCGAGATCCTTGAGCGCGTTCCACTCCTTCTCGCGCTGGGCGAGGATCGGACGCAGGGTGGTCTCCTCGAGGGCGAGGGAGTCGAGCTCCTCGTCGAGCGCGATGAAGATCTGGCGCGAGTGATCAAGCACTCCCTTGGCCGCCAGGCGCTCGCCGAGCTCGATGAGGGCCATGCGGGCCTCGTTCATGATCTTGATGCACGAGCTCTTGCCGCTCTCGCGCCAGCCGGCGAAGCGCCGGGCCGAGCCGATGGC
>JBEGLG010000123.1:0-18100 GCA_041183645.1 Actinomycetota bacterium
GTTTTCGGCGCTGGGACCCCCGGGATAACAGGCACCCTTCGCAAGGGGAAGGCGAATGGTGACCAGAGACCTGGGGGTCTCGCTCTTTTTCCGGCCCCGGAGACCACCGCGTACTCTTGCCCAATGGGCGCATTGCTGTGGTGGCTGATCCCGATCGGGGCAACGGCCCTGGCCATCCTCTACGTCGTCTACCGCAGCCGGCCGGCCAAGCCCATCGACCCCCGCGATTCCATGGAGAACCTCCGCCGCCTGCAGGACGCCATGGAGCGTCCGCTGCCTGATCTCGATCCGGAGGACCCTCGTCCGTGAGCACCCACGCCCGGCGTCATCTCTCCTCCCGTGCCCGAGTCCTGCTGGTGAGCGTCACCAGCGTTCTCGTCCTACTCGCCGTTGCCCTGCTGTTGCCGGTTCCCTTCGTCAAGCTCGCACCCGGCCCCACCTTCAACGTCATCGGCGATCACGATGGCCAGCCGGTTATCAAGATCAGCGACACCACGACCTACCCGACCACCGGTGATCTCGACATGACCACCGTGCTCGAGTCCGGCGGCCCGCGCGGCGGCCTCACCTTCATCGATGCCATCGGCTCGTGGTTCCGGTCGTCGAATGCGGTTCTTCCGCGTGAGCTGCTGTATCCCGACGATGTCTCCGGCACCGACGTCAAGGCCAAGCAGACCGCGATGTTCAGCACCGCGGAATCGAATGCCACGGCAGCTGCACTCGGTTATCTCAAGATGTCGGTCTCGACAAAGATCGTCGTCAGCGCGGTCTGGGCCGACTCTCCCGCCGATGGCAAGCTCGAGGCACGCGACGAGATTCTCACCATCGATGGCGTGAAGATCACCGGCGCCGAGCAGGTGCGCAACGCGGTTCAGGCCAAGCCGATCGGCACCGACTTCGCGATCACCGTGCTGCGCGATGACGAATCTGGCGCGAAGAACGTCGATGTCACCGTCACCTCGGCGCCGAATCCGACTGACGACTCGAAGCCCTACATCGGCATCAGTGTTGGCGAGTACTACTCCGCCGACTTCCCGATTGCGTTCACTCTCGACACTGTCGGCGGCCCGAGTGCCGGCCTGATGTTCACGCTGGGGCTGATCGACAAGCTGTCGCCCGGTGATCTCGCCGCCGGCAAGCACATCGCGGGCACGGGCACCATTGACCCTCAGGGCACGGTGGGCCCGATCGGCGGCATTCGGCAGAAGCTCGCCGGTGCGCGCGGGGCCGGAGCCGAGCTCTTCCTCATGCCGAAGGCTCACTGCGCCGAGGCTGCCGGCCATATCCCCGATGGGCTGACCGTGACCCCGGTCGAGACCGTGACCGATGCGGTCAACGCCCTGCACGCCTGGGCCAAGGGGGCGACCGTGCCGTCGTGCCCCGTGTCGTCGTAGGTTGTCCAGGTGAGCTTCGATTTCAACGCAAGCATGAATCCTGACGCCGGCCAGCCGAAGCCGCGCCGCCGCGGTGGAGTCCTGCTCCCCACGATCATCGTGCTCGGCCTGATCGTCGTCTCCTTCGTCGTCTTCACGGGCTTCTACACCGACTGGCTCTGGTTCGGATCCGTCGACAAGTCAGAGGTATTCACCACCACGCTGGTCACCCGCCTGGGCCTCTTCCTGGGCTTCGGCCTGGTGATGGGAGTCTCGCTCGCCCTCGTGCTCTTCTGGGCCTACCGCACTCGACCGACCTATCGCGGGCTCACTCCCGAGCAGGCAAGCCTGGAGCGCTACCGCATCTCCATTGAGCCGGCACGCCGCATCGTGACGATCATCGCCTCGATCGTGGCCGGTGTGCTCGGCGGCCTCTCGGCGGCAGGTGAGTGGACAACCTTCCTCATGTGGCGGAACTCGACGCCATTCGGAGTGACGGATCCGCAGTTCGGCCTCGATCTGTCGTTCTACACGTTCACGCTGCCGTTCATCCGCTTCCTGCTCGGCTTCGCGTTCACCCTGCTTGTCATCTTGCTGCTCGCCTCGATCGTGGTGCAGTACCTCTACGGCGGCTTGCGCCTTCAGCCCAAGGGCGACCGCGCCTCGGCGGCGGCTCAAGTGCAGATCTCGCTGCTCATCGCACTGCTTCTTCTCGTGAAGGCCGCGTCGTACTGGTTCGATCGCTACAGCCTGGCCACCAAGAGCGAGAGCCTGGTGACCGGCTTCACCGGCCTCAAGTACACCGATGTCAATGCGGTGCTGCCCTCGCTGAACATCCTGACCTTCGTTGCGATCCTGGTTGCTGCGCTGTTCATCGTGAATATCTTCCGCCGTCACTGGGTGCTGCCCGTGCTGGGCGTGGGCCTCATGCTCGTCACGAGCATCGTGATCGGCGCGATCTACCCCCTGATCATCCAGCAGTTCACCGTGCGACCCAGCGAGCTTGTCAAGGAGCAGCCGTACATCGAGCGCAACATCACCGCGACCCGCGATGCCTATGCCATCGACAGCGCGGAGATCAAGGATTACCCGGGTTCGGTGTCGCTACCCTCGAAGCAGGTGCTTCAGAACAACCTCGGCACGCTGTCGAATATTCGCCTGCTCGATCCTGCACTCGTCTCGCCGACCTACAACCAGCTGCAGCAGATCCGCGGCTACTACTCGTTCAACGACCGCCTCGATATCGATCGCTACACGCTCGGGGGTGAGAAGCGCGGGGCAGTAGTCGCGGTCCGCGAGATCAACCTCGCCGGCATTCCCGATGGCCAGCGCAACTGGACCAACGACAAGGCTGTCTACACGCACGGCTATGGCTTCGTGAGCGCCTATGACAACACGGCACTCAGCAATGGTCAGCCCGATTTCTTCGAGAGCGACATCCCCGACAGTGGCGAGCTGAAGATCGATCAGCCGCGGGTGTACTTCGGCGAGCTCTCGCCCTACTACAGCATCGTTGGTGCGCCCAAGGGCTCCACTCCTCGTGAGCTCGACTATCCCGACGATGCGAGCCCGACCGGCCAGAAGACCAACACCTACGAGGGCACCGGCGGCGTGGCCATGGGCTCGCTGTTCAACCGACTGGTCTTCGCCACCAAGTTCCAGGACGCCAACATCCTGCTCTCCGACCTGGTGAACTCCGACTCGCGAATCCTGTGGGACCGCAATCCCGCCACGCGCGTCGAGAAGGTCGCGCCGTTCCTGACTGTCGACCAGGATCCCTACCCGGTCGTCGTCGACGGGCGCATCAAGTGGATCGTCGACGCCTACACGACCTCGAATGACTACCCGTACTCCAGCAGGCTCTCGCTCTCCGATGCCACGAGCGACTCCAGCACTTCGCGCAATCTGCCCCCGGGTCTCCAGCCGCAGGATCAGCTCAACTACATGCGAAACTCGGTCAAGGCCGTGGTCGATGCCTACGACGGCACCGTCACGCTCTATCAGTGGGATAAGCAGGATCCGGTTCTCCAGACCTGGATGAAGGCGTTCCCGAATGTCGTGACCCCGCTCGACAAGATGTCGCCGGCCCTGCTCGAGCACGTGCGCTACCCGCAGGACATCTTCAAGGTGCAGCGCACGATTCTGAGCCGCTACCACGTGACCGACGCCGCGACCTTCTACAACGGCACCGACGTCTGGATTGTTCCGTTCGATCCCACGCTCACGCCTGCCCAGGTCTTCCAGCCGCCGTACTACCTGACCCTGCAGATGCCCGGCGACACTAAGCCGGAGTTCTCGCTGACAACCGCATTCGCGCCCCAGCGTCGTCAGACTCTCGCGGCCTTCATGCAGGTCAACTCAGCACCGGGGGAGAACTACGGCCAGATTCAGGTGCTGCAGCTGCCCAGCAACACCACCGTGCCCGGACCGCAGCAGGTGCAGAACAACTTCGAGTCCGACCCCACGGTGAGCTCGCAGCTCTCGCTGCTGCGCCGTGGAGGCTCGGAGGTCGATCTCGGAAACCTGCTGTCGCTGCCGTTCAATGACGGCCTGCTCTACGTCGAGCCGGTCTACATCCGCGCGACCACCGACGGCTACCCGCTCCTGCGCAAGGTGCTCGTGGGCTACGGCTCCAATGTCGCGCTCGAGGACACCCTCGACCAGGCCCTTGCCAAGGTCTTCAATATCGGTGCCATCCCGACAGCCGAGAAGGATCCCGGCACTAACCAAGATCCCAACGCGACGCCCACGCCGGCACCCTCGGCGACCGCTACGCCTGCTGTGCCGAACACCTCCGACCCGGCTGCCGACCTCGCCCGGGCGATCGCCGCGGCCGATGCCGCCTTCCGGGCCGGCCAGGATGCCCTCAAGAAGGGTGACTTCACGGCCTACGACCAGGCCCAGAAGAACCTCGAGGCTGCCCTGAATCGCGCGGTCGACGCCCAGGCCCGCATCGACGGCGGTCCGAGCGCATAAGAGGGCCATTCTCCCGACCGAGCGCTGGTCGGGGGTCTAGCGTGTGCCCATGACCGCACGCATCCTCTTTGGAATCAACGCCGGCCTGATCTGGATCGGGGTCGTGCTGTCGACATTCCTGGCCGTCGGCGACTACTACCCGCCGAATACGACCGAGCCCGGGCTCTACGGCAACAATCCGCTCGGCGCAGCAGGCTTTCTCGGCCGCGAGATCGACCACTTCAGCTACTTCACCGTGTGGAGCAACATCCTGACCGCGATCATCATGACGATGCTCGCCATCAACCCGAATCGCACGAGCTCGCTCTTCCGCGTGCTCAGACTCGATGCGCTTGTGATGATGATCGTCACCGGCATCGTCTACAACGTGCTGCTCAACTCGGGCGGTCACGAGGGCTGGGATTTCATCAGCAACGGCATCGCCCATATCTGGGGACCGATCCTGACCGTGATCGTCTTCATCATTGCCGGTCCGCGCAAGTGGATCACGACCGGGACGATCTTCGCGGCGTTGATTCTGCCTATCCTCTGGTTGGCCTACGCGCTTATCCGCGGCTCGATCATTGGCGCCTACCCGTATGACTTCCTCGACGTGAGCGCCCATGGCATGGCCTCGGTGCTTGCCTTCGTCGCGCAGATCATCATCTTCGCGATCATTCTCGGCTACCTGCTCATGCTCATCGACTGGCTGATGCGCAAGATCTTCCCGGGTTCGCGCGCTGCTGCCTAGCCGGCAGGCCCGCTAGAAGACGGGGGTGCTGCAGGCTTCGGCGAGCGACGTCAATGTCGCGCCGAGTGGCGCATCGATGCGCACGCCGGCCAGATCATCGGCCTTCGTCTCTCCCTGATTCACGATGACGATCGGCTGCCCGCGCTTGTGGGCATGGGTGACGAAGCGACGGCCTGAGTACACGTGAAGCGAGGAGCCGAGTACCAGCAGTGAGGACGCGGACTCGACCAGTGCGTAAGCGTCGGCTACCCGCGCGGGCGGCACGCTCTCGCCGAAGTACACGACATCAGGCTTCAGCGGCCCGCCGCAGGCGGTGCAGTCGACCATCGCGAAGGATTCGACGGCTGCATCGTCGAGATTCACGTCGCCGTCGGGGTTGATGGCGGTAGCGACACCCGCCCAGTGGGCGTTCGCCGAGGAAATGCGCGCCTGGAGGGCATCACGTGAGCCGCGAAGGCCGCATGCCATGCACATCACCGTGTCGAGTCGCCCGTGGAGGTCGATCACCGAGGTACTTCCCGCCTTGTGATGCAGGGAGTCGACGTTCTGAGTGATCACGCCGGTCACCAAGCCGCAGGATTCCATGGCAGCGATCGACATATGCCCGGCGTTGGGCTGCTTGTCGCGCATGAATGGCCAGCCGATGAAGCTGCGCGCCCAGTAGCGATGTCGCCCTCGTGGGTCGTCGCGAAAGAGCTGATAGGTGATGGGCGTGTGATTGCGCGAGTACGCCCCCGACGGTCCTCGGTAGTCGGGGATGCCCGATTCGGTCGACAGACCTGCGCCGCTGAGCACGACAACGCCGCCGCGACTGATGATCGACGCAGCGGCGGAGACGTGCGACGGCGAAGCCTGCACGGATGAACGCGAATTCATCAGGACGGAAGCATGGCCTTCACGTCGGCCTCGAGGGCCTCGGGCTTTGTGGTCGGTGCGAAGCGCTTGACCGTCGTGCCGTCGGGTGCGACGAGGAACTTCGTGAAATTCCACTTAATGCGCGAGCCGAGCAGGCCGCCGCTGTGCGACTTCAGGAACCGGAACACCGGATGCTCCGACTTGCCGTTCACGTCGACTTTCGTCGACAGAGGGAAGGTCACGCCATAGTTCAGCTGGCAGAAGCCCTCGATCTCGGAGTCATCGCCGGGCTCCTGGTTCATGAACTGATCGCACGGGAAGCCGAGCACGACAAGGCCCTTCGGCCCGAGCTCGGCGTAGAGCTTCTGCAGTCCCTCGTACTGCGGGGTGAACCCGCACTTGCTCGCCGTATTGACCACCAGCACGGGCTTGCCTCGGTACTGATCCAGGCTCACCTGCTGGCCGTGGTTGTCGACGAAGGTCAGGTCGTACAGGGTCTCGTTGCTCATGGCTCCAGTGTCCACCGTGCGGGGGAGCCGCGCACCTCGCCACGAGGGGCCCGGGGCTGCCGAAGCCCGATTTGGACGAATCCGACCCCCGACGTATCCTTGGGGAGCACAAAGCAACGCGGGGTGGAGCAGCTCGGTAGCTCGCTGGGCTCATAACCCAGAGGTCACAGGTTCAAATCCTGTCCCCGCTACTGAATGAAAGAACCCAGGGTGAACCCCTGGGTTCTTTCATTCAGTGCTGAGAGCGTGTCTGGATTTGGGAGGAGGATCGCCGAGGGGCGATCCGACGGTTCCTGGCCCCGCTACCAAAGTCGGCCATGCCGATGAACTCAGGGTCCCCTAGTGGGGGCCCTGAGTTGTTTCTCCTTCCACATGGATCAACGGAAGGAGTTGGGCTGGTACCTCCCCACGTGCATGTCAAAAGGATTCTTGGGGTGAGCACCCTCTCAACCAGGTCTCTGCCGTCAGTGATGCTGCTTGCTCCGCGGTAAGAGTCGCGCTGCCCACTGAGTCCCAAGCTGCGAAGAGCAGGTAAACGAAGCTGGTGACGAGCCACGTCATCGGCGCCCCTGCTCTGATCCTCTGCCCGCTCTGCAGTGTGTCCAGATAGTGGATGAGAGGGTGCAGTGCGTCGGTCCATCGTGCGTTGACTTCGGATGTGGAGTGGGCAGGGAACTCGCGCAGGACCACTTGCACACGTGGAGCGAGGGGCACGAGCGCGCATGCGACATCACGGATCGTCCCCTCGATGTCATCCGGTTGCCAATTGATTGCCTGCAGGGCCTCACTGGCTCGTTCGAGGGTGTCCAGTGCGAGTGCTTCGAGCAGGCCCTCTCGGGTGCTGAATCGGTAGAAGAGGGTTGTCCGCCTGACCCCTGCGGCATCCGCGCTCACGGCAGCACTTCCCCGATCGCTTTCGGGCTATAGCGCTTCTAGGGATCGTCCTCGTCAACAGCCAGTTTCTGGGGATCTCGGCGAGGGGCTACACGGCCGCGTCGATTGAGGGTCCACTGAACACGGCCACGGCTTTCGCTGTCATGGTGTCACTCTGCCTGCGCCCGCAGGTGCTCGTCCCACGATCACTCGCTTCAACGGAGTAGATTACGTCCATCTCGTGGAGCGAGTATCGAACGTGGTTCGTTACGCCGTCACGAACGGCAAGTTCGCACTGGACACCAGCTGGACACCCGTCGCCGTGCCGTTTGACGGTCAGTCGGCCAGTGCATCCGTGATGGTGATGCACAACTGGATTGTCGGCGCCACTAACAGCTTTCCGCTGCAGGCAAGCTGACCATGTACGCGATCGACCAGGCCGATGAGACCAATATCCACTACCTGCGCCCCTACCTCAACGATCCGGTGTCGCCCTTCTTGACGAAGGCTTTCGCGACGGCCGCGAACGGGGCCCAGGCGGTGAGTTGGGCGGGAATGTCGCTGGAGTCCGATCAGGAGAACAACCTAATTTTCGGCACGGACACCCTTTCTCGGAAGATCGGTGCCTACCGCATTTCTGACTCCGGCTCCACGACGGTGTGGAAGAAGGATCAGACGACCACCGAGTGAGCCACCTTGATCGGCGGCAAGAACAGACGCGTATGGGTGGGCACGGATATCCCGCGTTCAGAAATCCCGGGCCGTAACAAGTCCGATTACGTGGTGTTCCGAGATGCTGCGACCGGACGCCGTCTGGCGAGATCACAGCGTGTCGGCCAGATGACGCAGGGGAGTGCAGTGCAGCCCGGCAACGGAGGTAGCGTCTTCTTCCCGGTGGCGAGCGGAACCTTGATCAAGGTGACGCCTCGCCCCGCTGGTGACAGTCGGATGGCGAGCCAGGTGCGCGACTCAGAGTGTCGCTCCTGCTCCCCAGCCTTTCCCGTGCTTCCGGACTGACCGCCGTCTGGGTCGCCGACGGCACGATGCCGACCCTCATCACGTCAGCAGAGCAAAGGGTGTTGGCAACGTTCGACACATCTATGTTGCTCGCCCATTCGATGCAGCGATCACTGCTGCGAGGTCTTCCTGAACGCGTGATGGTTCGTGTGACATCGGCATGTTGTCCTCATCGCGGACACCGTCGATCGAATCACGCACATCTGGGTCGAGAGGGTCGAAGAGCGACGTTAAGGACGTGGGTGTCGAGCCGCGTGTGCTGATGAGCTCGAAGGTCGTATGGCTTGCCGCGTCGCATTCAATGCTGGCAACGATCAGTTGGGCGATGTGCCGTCGGGAGATAGCACCATCGCGAGGGGTACCCGAACGTCGCAGATCCCCTTGCAGGAGAACCGGCAACGATTCGTCAGCCGAGTTGTAGTCGAACCACCCGGGACGCACGATCGTATAGGGGCGTCCGCTGGCGCGGACGAGACGTTCCGATCGTCGTTTCCAATCCAGTCCTTCGGTGGAGCGGTTGTAACTACTTTCTCGATTTGTTATCCCAATGAGCGTCATGAGCACAATGCGTGCTGGCTGGGAGCCGAGCACCGCGAGGACGTTACGCACCGCTCCGTAATCGACGACTTCCATATCTCTGCTGGTGCCGTTCGATCCGTGGGTGAAGATGATGACGTCGACCCCCGCAACCGCCTCAGCGAGCGTGTCGGCGCGAGTCAGGTCGCCGACGACTGCCTCCACATTCGCCGAGAAGGTGCGGCCTTGAGCTGCGGTGCGCATGAGAGCTCGAACCCGATACCCGGCGGCGACAGATTCTTCGACCACTAATCGCCCGACGCTGCCTGTGCTTCCGACTACGAGGACCCTGCTCGGGTGGACTGTCACAGCGGTCATCGGCTGCACTCCTGTGGGTTCAAGGCGAAAGAGTCTCCGGCGAGCGACCCATTGACGCGAGCCCAGCTTCGGCCTAACGTTCCGGGGTGCACTTGCTTTTCGACTATATCCAAGAATCCCTGATGAGCCATGAACGCTGACGTCGACCTGCTGGCTTCTTCTTTCGTATCGGGGCGACTCCGTGACCCGGAAACCACGGTTGAGGTTCGAGATCCGTTCAGAGGCGACGTCGTCGGCAGGGCAGCGGTCTCCGACGGAGTCGACCTTGATGATGTGGTGGACGCCGCAGTACGCGCCAGTGCAGTGATGGCAGCGATGCCCGGCTATGAACGAGCCGCGCTGCTGCGTCGGGCGGCAGATGCGACCGAAGCGGCACAGGACCGCATCGGACTCGTGATGGCCCGCGAGACTGGCAAGGCCTTACGCGACTGCGTCGTCGAGGTTGCTCGCTCGGCCGACACACTGAGGCTGGCAGCTGAAGAAGCCGTGCGTATCACGGGTGAGCACGTGCCGATGGATGCATCACCTATCGGCGCGGGCAAACTCGCCTTGACCACTCGGTTTCCCATCGGTGTCGTGGCTGCCATTACACCCTTCAACGGTCCGATCAATCTTGCAGCTCACAAAGTTGGGCCTGCATTGGCGGCCGGCAACAGCGTCGTGCTTAAGCCATCCCCCAAAGCTCCTTTGTCGTCGCATCTCTTTGCGGCCGCCCTTCAGGAGGCCGGAGTTCCCGACGGTGCGTTGGGAACGCTGTACGGCGACGCCGTGTCGGCCCGCCTCGTGTCGGATTCACGTGTCGACTTCGTGAGCTTTACGGGATCAATTCCTGTGGGCCGTGCCATTCATGCGGCCGTAGGCCTCAAGCGCGTCGCGCTTGAACTCGGTGGCGTGGGGCCCACATTTGTTCACCATGATTCCGATCTGGTCGAGGCAGCCCGCGCTTGCGCCCGAAACGGAGTACTGCTGGCCGGTCAGAGTTGCGTCTCGGTCCAAAACGTCTACGTTCAAGCGAGCCGGGTTGAGGAGTTCACCGCTCTTCTGGATAGCGAAGTTGCATCCATCCGTTTCGGTGATCCGCTGGATCCTGACACCGAGGTCGGAACTCTCATTGACGAAGCCGCCGCCCTGAGGGTAGAAGGATTGGTGAACCGAGCGGTTGCGGCCCGTGCTCAGGTCGTTCGCCACGGCGAGCGCACCGGCGCTGCGCTGCGGGCAACCATCCTGACATCTGTCGACCAATCCATGGAGGTCGTGCGGGACGAAGTGTTCGGTCCCGTGATAACGGTGCAGCCGTACGAAGATATCGAGAGCGTGATCGCGACCATAAATGCGAGTCCGTACGGATTGCAGTGCGGTGTGTTCACTAACTCGATCGATGTAGCGCATCGAGTCTATAAAACTCTGCGAACGGGGGGCGTCATCGTCAATGCGACTTCACGCTGGCGGTCCGACCAGATGCCGTACGGTGGGGTCAAGGACAGCGGCATCGGCCGTGAAGGACCAAGATTCGCTATTCGTGAGATGACAGACGAAAGACTGCTGGTGATCGCCTAAGCGGCACACCATAGATTGATACTGAGGGGATTAGATACATGCAAAAGCGAAGCCTCGGGCGCACCGGCCTTCAGGTCTCACCCATCGCAATCGGGGGCGCGGCTTTTTCCTACGTTCAGAAGTCACGGAACTGGGACCCAATGACTGACGAGGGTCGGCAGGTCGTGGTCGACACGCTGAACGCCGCACTCGATCACGGCATCAACTTCATCGATACAGCTCCGGCATATGGCGAGGGGTACAGCGAGACTTTGGTCGGCTTGGTCATGAAAGACCGCCGCGACGAGTGCGTGCTCGCGAGCAAGGTGTGGTACGACCTTGATGCCAAGGGAGTCGAGGAGAGTGTCCATAACAGCCTGAGTCGCCTTCAGACCGACCACATCGATCTGATGCAGATCCACGGACTGATATACTCACCCGATGAAGTGGAGCACGTGTTGCATGGTGGCCCACTGGACACGCTGATCAAACTCAAGGAGCAGGGAAAGATCGGCCACATCGGGATCACGACCGAAGAGGCTTACACGGTTCTCCCGTTCCTCAACTACGACGACATCGAGACGTACCAGATTGCTTACAACCTCATCACTCAATCACCCGCCCGCCACTTCCTCATCGAGGCAGAGAAGGTCAACGCCGGTATTGTCACCATGCGGACAATGACCTCGGGTATCTTCCAGCGGGAAGCGGCGTTCCTCGCCCCTGAGTGGGCAGCTGCGCGAGATCTCTATGAGGTATCCCTGAAGTTCGTGTTGTCCGACTCGCGCGTGCACGCCGGAATCGTGGGAATGCGCTGGCCCGAAGAGGTGAGGGCGAATGTGGCCTTGATCGAGGGTTGGACCCCCCCCACTGATATGGCCGATATGCCTCGAGTGACATTTGGTCTCTACAAGGCCGAAGACGAGGACGCCGTCGGGTACTAAGCCTGCACATCGCTCGGGTAGGAAGAGGCTGCACGGTGAAGAACTTCGTCATCGACGCAGAATCGGTCGTGTCGGCGTCCTTCGGTGAGGGTCTCAGCCGACCAGAGTGTGTGCTCGCGACGGCCTGTGGTGAGTTCTACACGAGCGATGTTCACGGCATTCGGTTGACTGGCCGTGATGGATCGACTCGCCTCTTTTCGGGAAAAATGCAAGTGGTGAAGTTCTTGGCGCCAACGGCTTCGCGCTAGCACCGGATGGATCCTTCACCCTCTGCGCCTTGTTCGGAGGCGGGGTCTATCGCCGCCATCGAGACGGATCAACGAGCGAGTTTCTGCTAGAAGTCGACGGGCATTCCCTTGAGTGCCCTAACTTCGTGCTGACCGATGACTCCAGACGGACATGGATTACCTGTCTCACCGGGCAGGATCGCCGGACCATAACGTCATTTCCCCGGACTCAGCGCGATGGATTCATCGTGGTCGTAGACCACAAGGGGGCCAGGATCGTTGCCGATGGGATCAATTACCCCAACGAGGCCCGACTCGATTCCACCGGTCGCTGGCTGTACACGAACGAAACCACCGCGGGGAGATTGTTGCGCTATCCGGTTGGTGCGGATGCGGTCCTCGGTAGGCCTGAAGTTGTGTGGGAGTTTGACGAGTCAAACATGCTCGATGGCTTCGCTCTGGACTCAGAGGGAGGCATATGGATGACGGCGTTGGTGTCCAATCGACTCTGGTACCTATCGCCTTCCGGCGATCTCCGATTGTTGTTGGAGGAGTACGACCGTGGTCACTTGGAGCAACTCGTCCAGGAGCAGAAGACCGCGGGTGTGACGCGAGCCCTCTTGTATCAGGACCACGGAAACCGCTTGGCCAACATCTCATCGATCGCTTTCGGGGGGCCGGATCTCAAGACGGTGTATTTGGGAAGTCTGATGGGCACGCGTCTTCACTCTTTCAGGTCGCCGATCGCGGGCGCGCGGCCGGCCCACTGGAACTATGGGCCCTTCGGATGACGCACACCTCACACGGTGCGCACATCAACGTCGAGGACCCTGCAGATCTGACAACAAGTCCAATACACCCGAGATGACAAGGAGACAGTAGTGAGCACATATGTGTTGGTTCATGGTGCCTGGCACCGCGGCGATGCCTATGCGGAAGTGGCAGATTTCTTGCGTGCAGAAGGTCACGTCGTCCACACTCCCACCACGATGGGCAACGCTCCAGGCGATGACTAGGGCGTCGGACTCGAAGAGGCGGTTTCGTCATTGACGACGTACATCACCGAGGAGGGCATTACCGATGTCATCCTGCTCGGTCATTCGTGGGGTGGCATCGTCATCACCATGGCCGCTGACCGACTCCCCGAGGGCACGATTCGTCGACTGATCTACTGGAGCGCGTACGTTCCCTCGGATGGCGAAAGCCTGGTTGACATGACTCCTGCCGCGTTCGGCGACATGTTCAACGCACTCTGCGAGCCTGATGGTGGCGAACCCATGCTCCTTGAGGTGTTCCGTGATGACCTTAGCAATGATGCCGATATCGACACGGCTCGCCGCGCACACTCAATGCTCACCACCCAGCCGATAAAGACGATGTTCGACAAGGCGCATCTGTCCCGTAGCGTCGCCGAACTGCCGGTCGGCAAGTCCTTCGTTCACTGCCAGGAAGACACGATCTATCCGGCAAGTGAGGGTGGCTGGCATCCGAAATTCTCTGAGCGACTTGGCGTCTTTCGTTTCGTGTCTATGCCCGGGAGTCACGAGGTGTGCTTCAGTGATCCGGCGGGCCTTGCTCGCAGCATCATCCGCGCCGGACGAGACTGATTTCGTCGGCGCGTACGACGCGTCTTGTCGGCCTGGCTACGGGGTCCTCAGCCCCGCGGCCAGGCCGCTGACGTTCCCTGCAGCAGTGCGTGAAGCCGCCTGCGGTAGAAGAAGGCAGCCACCAGTCTTCTGCGTGTTGAACTGCCTAATGTGACCGCCGACGGGCGCTGAGGGCCAGCTCATGCTCGCCATAGCTATTGTCATCGGGGTTTATCGTGACACCGGGGGCCACGATCGCGTCAATGCTGTCGAGTAATTCGTCGCTGAGGCGGACCTGGGCCGCCGGCAACTGCGACTCCAGTTGCTCCATGGTTCTCGGTCCGATGATCGCCGAGGTTACCGACGGGTGATTCAGGACGAAGGCAAGTGACATCTCGATCAATGTCATGTCCGACGCCTCGGCAAGCGCGGCAAGCTGCTCGACCGCGTCAAGCTTCCGCTGGTTCGCCTCCGTGCTCATGTCGAAGCGGGCAGCTGGCCGGAAAGCCGAGGTGGGTGTCGGCCCGGACTCACTGTTCTTGCGCCACCTGCCAGAGAGCCAGCCTCCGGAGAGAGGCGCATAGGTCAAGATGCCCATGCCGTGCCTCGAGGCTGTCGGGAGAACGTCACCTTCAATTCCACGGACCAAGATGGAGTAGGGAGGCTGTTCGGTCACGAATCGCTCAAGGTGCCGGTCGCGGGAAATCCACTGCGCTTCAACCACCTGGCTGGCCGCAAAAGAGGACGTTCCGATGTAGCGCACCTTGCCCTGACGAATCAGATCGGTAAGCACGCCGAGGGTCTCTTCCAAGTCGGTTGTCGTGCTGGGCCGGTGCATTTGGTAGAGGTCGATGTAGTCGGTGCCGAGTCGGCGCAGAGAATCCTCGACCGATCGAATGATCCATCGTCTCGACGCGCCCCCCATATTGGGATTTGCTCCCATAGGCAGGAAAAACTTCGTGGCGAGAACGACGTTGTCACGCCGACCGGTCAACGCCTTGCCCACGATCCTTTCGGATTCACCACCTGAGTAGACGTCCGCAGTATCGACAAAGTTGATCCCGGCATCGAGGGCACGGTGGATGATGCGCACTGACTCGGCTTCATCATCGTTCCCCCAGGGGCCAAACATCATGGCACCGAGACAGAGCGAACTGACAGAGACGCCCGTGCGGCCGAGTAGTCGTTGCCGGTCAGTCATCGTGCTAATCCTCCGGAATTTCTCGACCGAACTTTTCAATGGTGACGATTTCCGGGTCCGGTCCGCGTCTCAGGTCTGTGCTCAGTGAATCGATTGTCGTCAGATCAGACTCCGAGAGAGTGAAACCGAAAACATCGAAATTCTCGCGGATCCTCTCGGGCCGAACTGACTTAGGCACGGCGCATCGTCCCTGCTGCAAGTGCCACCGCAGCATGACCTGCGCCGATGTCCGTCGATGACTCTCGGCAATCTGTGCGATGTTCGGGTCCTCCAGCACGTTCGGGCCGCCCGGAAAATAGTGGGTGATGCCTCCCATGGGCGACCAGGCTTGAGTCAGGATTCCCAATTCAGCGTTCTTCTCGATCACGGTGGACTGCCGAAAGTACGGATGGCACTCGATCTGGTTGAGCGACGGCACCGTGGTCGCGGTTGCCGAGAGTCGATCAAGATGGGCAACCATGAAATTGCTGACCCCGATTGATCGCACACGACCGTCCGACAACAACGTCTCGAGAGCCCGGTAGGCCTCGGCTGTTCGCCGAAAGTCGGACGGCATCGGCTGATGCAGCAGCATCAGGTCAATCTGCTCCACACCCAGCTTCCGGCTCGCCTTCTCCCAACTGTGAAGGGTTTCCTCGTAGCCGTAGTCGCTGATCCAGACCTTCGTCTCGATGAAGACGTCACTGCGATCGACTCCCGAGCGTCGAAGCCCGTCACCCACGGCACGCTCGTTCAGGTAGGACCCCGCAGTGTCGATGAGCCGATACCCGACCGCGAGTGCCTCCGCGACGGCATCGGACGTCGCCTCGGGAGCAGTTTGAAAAACTCCAAAACCCAGCGCGGGGATCTCGACGCCGTTATTTAGCGTGTAGGCGTACATCTGACTTGCTTCTCCCGTCATGTGCGACTAGTTATCGCTCCACGCCTGCTCGTACTCGTCGTCCTGTACTTCGCCGAGGAATGTCGACGAGCCGAGGGAGACAGCGGTGTAGGAGACGAAGCAATCGGGGGCGGCACCGTGCCAGTGCTCCTCACCGGGGGGCGCGTAGACGACATCGCCGGCCTGGACAGGCTGTGCATCGCCTTCTCGTGTGGCAATCATTCCCTTGCCGGATCGGACGAAGAAGATCTGACCGCGCTCGTGCGTGTGCCAGTGGGTGCGCGCATGGGGCTGGAAGACTGCGTCGTTTACCGCAACCCCCTCAGCTCCCATGACCTTGTCGAGCAGAACGTCTCCCGTGATGGAACCGACTGAATTTCCCGGGAGTGCGGGGTTGTTCGTACGTCCTCGTTCGAATTGCATGACGCTCCTGAAATGTGATGTGGGGTTTTCGGTTGGGTGGAGGGATGCTTCGTGCGTGTCAGCCGCCGCAGCCGCAGCGCTGGTACTCGTCTTCCGGCACGGGCTCGTGCCATTCGACACCTTGAAGGGAGATGGCTAGGTGAAGGAGGAAGTGATCCGGGCTGGCGCCATGCCAGTGACGCACTCCCGGGGGTGTCCATACGACGTCTCCCGCACGAACGTGTACAGGACCGTCGTCGTCGGCAACGATTCCTTCGCCTGCGACCATGAGGAGAATCTGACCACCCTCATGCGTGTGCCAATGAGTCCTGGCGCCGGGGTTGAAGAACACATTGGCCATATTGACGCCGTCAGTCTTCGGCATGACGACATCGCGCCACACTGTCCCGTCAAATGTTTCTGTGACGATGTCGGAGGGTGTCTTGGCCCCGCCTCGGATAACTGTGATCACGTGTCGCGTCACCTTTCTTTTGATCGTGTTAGCCACCTAAAGGAGGCAGCCGAGAAGCAGACTTGCCTAGCTGAACACGCCTCGCTCGATGACCCTGAAGTCATGACTTGGGATGACTTCGCAATCGAACGACTCGATTCGCTTGATGCTGTTCTCGTAGGCAACGAGGTCGGTGTAGAGGCCTACGGGGATGTGCGGGACGTCTTGGTCCCCCTCCCAGTTCTCGTATAGATAGACGGTGTCACCGGCAATCAGGTACCTCTTCGACTCTGCTTCGACCAGTACCCCCTGCGAACCCGGGGTGTGCCCGGGAAGCGCCACCACGGTTACCCCCGGAGCCACTTCGACGTCACCCTCGACGACGCGAATCTGATCCTCTGCGCTCCGCCAGGCGGCGGTTACTCCGGGAAGCGCCTCGAACTGGCGGCGGTGCCACATCACGGGATCACCGGCGAAGTCAACCTCACTTCGCTGCACGATCACGTCTGCGTGCGGGAAGAGATGATTCTTAGAGCTGTGGTCCCAGTGGAGGTGAGTGTTGATGACGATGCGAACGTCCGCGGGGTCGATGCCTGCGCTCGCCACAATGGATTCCATGCGCTCGGACTCCGACTGCTCGATCCGAATTCCGTGTAGGGGCATCGCCGAATCAACGTCAGCGCCGGTGTCCACGACAATCGGGTGTTCCCCACCGAGAATGAGGTACGAGATCAGGGGTAGATCCTGATGATCATTCCAGCCTCGCATGTACGTGAAAGATGGCTTGGGCAGGCCGAAGGCCCGTCCTACGCAGAAAGCATGAATGGTCAGCGCCATGACAATCCCAACTCTCGAGGGTGAGTTTCGGATCTACCTTAGAGGGTGGTGGTTGCTCGGTTGAAGCCTCACCCGTGATTGTCGGTGGGCGGCCTGAGCATGCGAAGGCGTGAAGACCTGGACTCGCGAGTTATCCACTTCCTGAATGCTTGTTTCGCGGCGTATCCACAAGGCTAGGATGGGGGGTCACTATCGGTGGGTCGGGTCGCGTGAGCAGCCCAAGGGTCTCGATGCGGACTTGCCTGTCAGCGTATTTTCGCCAACGGTGGCCGACCGAGACAATGAATGTACGAAGGAGAACACTGAATGAGCCTCACAGCGACCGTTGCCGTTCTGCCGCCGGGTGTGGAGACGCTGGAGTTCGAGTCCGTGCGAGTCCCGGACCCTGGACCCTTCGAAGTCGTGGTCGAGATGCGGGCCGCCGGAGTGTGTCATAGCCAGCTCGACGTGATTGATCGGCGCGATCGGACCAATCCCCTGGTCATGGGTCATGAGGGGTTTGGAGTCGCAATCGCCGTCGGTGATCAGGTCCGCAGCGTCGCTCCTGGAGATGAGGTTTTCCTGACCTGGCTTCCCCGTACGCCTGATGCTCGTAAGGCAATACCGGGTGGTGTTGACCTATCGGATGGGCGTCGGGCGACAACCCACAACGTATATGCGTGGGGAACCCACTGTGTAGTCGATGAGCAGTATCTCGTCCGAGCGCTAGCTGGTGAAATCCCCCCGGCCCTCGGGGCCATCGTCGGCTGCGCCGTGATGACCGGCGCGGGAGCCGTGCTCAATGTGGCGCGACCCACCAGCGCGGATTC